>DATCDL010000178.1:0-32634 GCA_036510715.1 Acidobacteriaceae bacterium | reverse complement strand
GCAGTTCGTAGCTGGCGATCTGCTTCTGAAAACGGAGCAGCTTCTTGTCGTCACGTGCCTCGATGAGTTCGCTGACCAGGGCCGCCGTGGTGGTGAAGCGTACGCGATGTCCCTGTTGGCATGCGGCCAAGCCAAGCGCGATCGCGATGTGAGTCTTGCCGGTACCTCCATCGTCGCGCTTCTGGCGGACGCCGTGCTGCCGCCCCAGCATCTCGCTGCGGCTCTCGTCCAGCGTGCCTACCAGCTTTTCAAGGATGAACAACAGGTCACGCTTCATCAGACGAACCGGGACGGCGCTGCCGATGGCGGCGAGGACACGAAGGCCGGTCGTATTGGCGATGGCCTGTTCCTTCCGCTGCTTCTCCTGCTCGGCTTTGTACTTCTCCTCGTCGCGGTTGGTGGCTTGCTTGGGATGATGGACCGGGCAGGATGGATTGGCGCACACCTTCTGGAGGATGCCCACCTCGCTGCCCTCAGTGATGATGGCCTCGGTGGTGAACTTGCACACCTTGAACTCGGGCTGCTTCGCTTCATCCTTTGACTTCGGCTTGTCGTCCCGAATCGCGGTGTACTTGTTCCGTGGCAGTACCGGACTGCCTTCCTTCTGTGCCCCGTAAGCCGTGCTGATCTGCACCAGCTCCGGTTTGGCGGCAATGGTCTTGGCTACATGCGCCGCCACTTTGGATTGATAACAGGTTGGGTCAATGCAGCGGTCGCCCTGCCTGCCGAGGTCATCGCCAAACAGCAGCTTGTTATGTCCTGTTCGCTTGGGACAATCGGCACAACTGCCAGCAGTGGGGACAAGTTCCGCATCCCGCTTGTTGAACGGAGCATCCTTCAACACCAACAGGATGTTGCTGTCGATCCAGAATTGCAGGTTGCGGACAGGCAGTAGGATACGCGTGGACTTCGACGCTCCGTTGTATACCTCCTTGAAACAGGCGGATAGCGCCTGTTCCTGCTGGTCTGGGGGCAATTTCGCCAGCAACAGCGCATGGCCTACGCCGATCTGGTCGGCATAGAACGCATCCACCGCTGAAGGAACGAGGTCCGCCAACTTCAACCTCGAAGCGTATGTGTTGCCCGTACTTATGTGGTCTTCGGGACCGGTGACGGCATTTTCTTTCAGAACCGCTCTTCCCGAGGACCACATAAGTAGCGGCTGTTTATAGCTTTCGCAGGAAGTGCATGAGGTCTCCTTGCGTTGCTACAGACGGCCTTTTTGCTTCTGGACTGTTGCACTTCTCCAGAGCCCTCGCTTTCATCTCCAGATCGACCTCTGCGTAGATTTGGATTGTGTCGAGCGAGACATGACCGAGCCAGGAGCGGATCGTATTCAGATCGACGCCTGCCCGCAACAGATGCGTTGCTGTCGAGTGACGCATTGTGTGTGGGCCGATAGGTCTGGTGAGTAACACTGGCAGTTGTTGCCCAGCACGTTCGACGCAGACTTTCATCAGCGCGTGGATGCCGAAGCGGGTGAGAGCCTGCTTCCTTCGGTTCAGGAACACCCTCTCCTGTGGCGAACGCCCTGCGACGAGTTGTGCGAGTTCCACAGCGGTCTTTTTCCAGAGCGGACAGCGTCGTATCTTACCGCCCTTTCCGAGTATGCGGACGCTTGCCGTCAGCGGCCGGCGCGTCGCTAGTTCCAGATCGGCGATGCAGAGATTGGCAGCTTCGCTGGCCCTCGCACCTGAGTTGTAGAGGAACAACAGCAACGCATAGTTGCGCTGTCCCTGTGCGGTCGTTCGATCCGGCACGGCAAGCAGAGCCTCCACTTCCGGCTTTTCAAGATAAGACACGAGCTTCCGCATCGTCTTCTTGAACGGAACGGTTCTGATCTCGCCCGCCCAGCCCACATGCTGCGGGCTGTACTCGGAGATGAACCGTGCCAGAGCATGGATAGAGGCCAGTCTCTGATTGCGCGTATTGATGCTGACCTTGCGGGCTTGTTCCAGATGAGTCAGGAACGCTCGCACCCTGCTCTCCGACAGATCGATCACGCGCAGACGGTCCAACGGACTTTCTGCGTGTGCCGCGACGAACGGAAGCAGCATCGCCAAGGCGTCCCGGTAGCTCTGTTGCGTGTTGTGCGAAAGATTGCGCTCCTCGACGATGTGTTCAAGGAGGAACCGGCGTATCCATGGGCCAAGCAGTTCACGGTTGTTCATGGAGCACCTCCTGCGCGTAAGACTCGAAGCGCAACGATGCCTCCGCCAGCAGTTCGGGTGTCATGGTCAGATATCGTTGCGTTCCCGATAGATTGATGTGGCCCAGATGCGTCGATAGGCCGGGAAGCAGGCGCTGCACATCCGCGCCTGCTCGATACCATGCTGTAAGCCGATGGACGGCGAAGCTATGACGCAGGTCGTGCAGACGCGGTTGATAGCGGGCATTCTGCCGCTGTACCCCGACATGATCGCGCAGCCGCAAGAAGGCATCTTCCATGACGCAGCACTTCACAGGCTCGCCGTTCTTATAGATGAAGAACGGCGCGGCTCCCTCGCGCGGAAGATAGTGTTCCCGGCGGTTCTGGTCATAGTCGGCAAGCACTCTGAGCAGATGCGTACTGAGCGCGATCCGCCGCGTCTTATAGAACTTCGTTCGGCGGATCGTGAGCGTGGCCTCTATCAGATCGACATCCGCGCATGTCAGGTGCAGAGCTTCGCTGATCCGAAGGCCCGCACCGTACAGCAGCAAGATCTGAGTGCGGAGTGTGACGGGTTCGAGTTTTAGCCACTTCTTCTGATACGTCGTCACTCCGCCGAGTAGACGCTTCAACTCGTCCAGCGTGTACACATGCGGGATGAACGGCACCGGCATCTGCGCTCGGCGTATCGGTACGGGTGACCGGTCGGCGTAGTTGCGACGGATAGCGAAGTCCCAGAAGCCTTTGAGGGCATCATGTTTCCGGTGCCAGAACAGCGTGACCGACCCTTCCTTGCCGCCGTTTAAAAAGAGCAGCACATCCTCGGAGGTCACTGTCCCGATGGACACATAGTCGCCGATCTGCTTGACGAACGCAGTAAGGATTTGTGCTTCTGTCTCGAAGGACATCCCAAGAGATTGCTTGCTGGCGACATATTCCAGCGTCTTCAGTTTGAGGTTCATAGCAGACCTCCCAAGTCGAGTTCCGCCACTTCACGCAGCATCGGCATGTCCACCTTGGCATAGGTGCGTGTTGCATCTTCCGTACTGTGACCAAGATGACTGCCAACCTCTCGCAACGTTAGCCCCTGGGCCAGCAGATGGGTCGCACAAGCATGTCTCAGACTATGAGGGCCGATGCGCGGAGCCTCTACGTTGAGCCGCTTCATTCGACAGGCAACGATGCCATATAACCCTCCTGGACGGAACGGCCTGTGCGGAGCATTGAGTCGCAGGAAGAGTTCTGAATGCGACGACTTCGGACGCACTTCACGCAGATAACGCTCGATGGCCTCGGTCAGCGAAGGGATCATGGGGCAGATGCGGGCGCGCCGCTGCTTCGTCAGAGGGATGGTCAGCGTTCCCTTGTCGCTGTCCATATCTTCCAGCCGGATGCGCCGCACCTCGCCCACGCGCATCCCATAGACCGCCAGCAGCAACAAGATGGCACGATCCCGGATATCGTAGCTGCGGTCGGTCTCCGTGCTCGCTAGCAGCCGCTGAACGTCCGGCCACGTAGGGCCGAGCGGAAGACTTTCATGACGATAGATGCGCGGCCCATGTATCTCACCGCTGATCCCTGGCCTCGTCCACTTCTGTGCTGCGCCGTACTTGAAGAACCCGCGCACGATGTGAGCCATGCTGCGGATACCGTTTCGAGTCCAACCTTTCATGCCCAGCGAAGCAAGGAACTGATCTACGTCTGCGCTCCGCAACTCCCTAAGCGGATGATCCCCAACATATTTTAGGAACTTGATGAGCTGCGACCGCGAAGAGACAACGGTCGCCGTCGCAAGCCCACGCTCCTCTGTCGTGTACCTACAGTACGCATCGAGTTCGCTCACATGGGGAACTGCCGGCACGTCGGACTCACGCAGCCGGCCTGCGTGACGCAACCACGCGCAAGTGATGAGCCGGAACTCTTTCTCCGTCTGCTCCGGCCCAACCGCCATCGCATTCAGATAGCGATGGTGCGCCCAGTCCTTCGCAGCCTTTTCTATGGCGAGCCGCTCGACCGGACTCGTGTCGTCCAAGCCCATGCAGACGGCGGATTGATAGATGACACCGGCATTGGCGCGTAACGAGTGCAGCCCCGCTCCGCCCTCAGCCAAATACTCCAGATACTTCAGGCGTGATTGAGCAGCAGGACCATTCTCATGGCGTGTTGCAGTGCGAGCGCTACGATATAAGGTTTTGAACATGTGTAGCCTCCTGTTTCGAGGCTCTTCTGCCCGGCCAGCCCCGTCTACTTATGTTGTGTTCAACCCGAACCTACCCACGCCATTCAGCCTGATCTCTCCCCGTGACCACATAAGCAGAGGCAACACATAAGCGGCTCGTCTCCGATTGACCGAGCTAACGCAGAACGTCGAGGATGCGTTTTACCGCGAGGAGATTGGCGTCGGTCATGCGCTCTTGCTGGCCAAGCTCCAGCCCGGCCAGCAGGAACAGGCGCTTGCCGCCTGCTTCAGAGAGGATTGGAGCGCGGGAGGGCAGAAGGCAAAACGCATCCTGCTTCCTGTCCGCAATCTCCAGTTCTGGATTGAGTCGAACATCCTTCTCATCCTGAAACTCGCGCCGTTCGACAAACGGGATGCGCAGCTAGTTCCGGCAGCAGGGAGTTGCACCGACTGCCCTAAGCGGACAGGACACAACAAGCTCCTGTTTGCGGACATGGGCAAGCTGGACGCTTGCACCGATCCTACCTGCTATCAGGCGAAGGTCGATGCTCACGTTACCAAGGCCATCGCGGCGAAACCCAAGCTCGTGCGAATCAGCACGGCCTATGGACAACAGCAGGAAGGAAGTGCGACCCTCCCGCGCAACAAGTACACCGAAATCCGGCCCGAGAAGCCCGCGACCAAAGAAGAGGCAACGCGACCGGAGTTCAAAACCTGCCAGTACACCACGGAGGCTATCGTCGCGGACGGCATCGACAAGGGTGAAATCCGCAAGGTATGCACGGAGCTAAACTGCCCAGTGCATCATCCCAAGAAGCGTCCGCAGCGGATCGCGGACGATGCCAGGGCGAAGGCCGAACAGGAGAAGCAGCGCAGGGAAGTAGCGATTGCCAATGCAACCGGCATGCGCGTCCTTGCCGCTATCACTACGGCCGTTCCGGTGCGGTTGATGAAATGCGACCTGCTCTTCGTGGTGGAGCGGTTGGCATTGTTGCTGGACGAAAACCGTCTTGCCGTGGCCGCCCGGCAGCACGGCATCAAGAACAGCAAAGACAGCGACTCCGTCGGGAAGCTGTTTGCCGCCTATATTCGCCGAGCAGAGGAGAGCGCACTTGGGGGTCTACTGGTAGAGATCACCATCCTCTGCGCAGCCACGCGGCAAAATGCAACGCAGGTCCTCCGCGACGCGGCAACCGCGTACAAGGTGGATGTGGATGCCATCGGCCTCAAGGTCAAACAGGAGTTCGCCGCCAAGGAGAAAACGAAGCTCACCGAGAAGCCGTCAACCCAAGCCGTCGCGAAAGCGCAACCCAAACCCCCGAAGAAGGCGAAGGCCGCATAGCTTAAGCACATTTGCTAAGGGAGTCTGCTACTCGCAGGCTCCCTTTTTCGTGCGCCCGTCTTCCCACCCTGGGCGTTGCTCCTGCAAACGGCTGCAGGAGCGACTATGCCCGCCCAGCCCGACGGGCTTATACATGTAGTCTCTCTTCGCCAGCGAATGAGCGCGAACGCAGCAGCCGTTTCGCATTTCCATCGGGCCATTCGAGCGCTGGCGATCATTTGGAAGGTTCGTCGCCAGAGCGGCTTTTATCAAGACCTATTCTCCATGCAGTCGGTCTACTCCACCTTCCGGTACAAGCGTTCGACGACCTGCGGGAGGTAGTCCCTCACCGCGTTCTTTGCGTTTGCTCCTTGCGCGACTAAGTTTGTTAGCTTGACAATGTAAGTGTTGCGAGTATCAGATATATCGAAACGGGATAAGGATATCCGTGTGATGACGATTTGAGATTGATGATCTGTAGCAACGCCTTCCATAAGAGGCGAAGATGAAGGTCGTAGTCTGAAATGTGTGGATGACTTGGCGGCCCAACGAGTGCTCTGACGCTCAGAAGATACACCCCACCGCCTGTGCCAATCTTGGGTTGGCGGAATTATTGAGAGACAAGGGCAAGGCACGCGAAGCGCTGAATTATCTATAGACGGCTTTTACATGCCGATCAGTATGATACAGAAGTCAGGTGGCAGCTTGCGAGTGCCCACCGACAATTAGGACGCAAAGAAGATGCGAACCGGGAAGTGACAGCCTTTGAGGAATTGATATATATGCGCACAGAATAAAGAACAATTACTGACATAGCCAGTAAAGTGCGGCCTAGATTGCGGGAGGAAGTCGCACTATATACCGGTACTTACCATCAGCATAAAGGGGAAGTCTCGTATGGAAGACTCAAAGCCGACGGATAGACCCAATCACAAGGGCACTCGGCTGACTAGGCGCACTATTCTGGGTGGAGCAACTGCGATGACAGCTGCTGCAGTGATCAGCGGAAGTTATGGCAGTCGAGTTCTGTCTTCGTTGACGCAAACGGAAAATGTCCATTCAGATCCCCTCGTGGGGGACCGGTGGATGGAGATCGATATAAATTGGTTCGATCAAAAGGACACCAGCGGGGTCGCCCGTCAATTCTGGAATCGATTCCTGCCGCTCTATGCTGGCATTGAAGGATACCGTGGCATCATTCTAAATATCGCATGGAGCGTGGGTACCATAATGGAATGGTCCGGCAAGCTGGATCAGAAGGTAACGCTTCCCACTGGGGCAGGTCACAATAGGTGGCAGGCCCAACGCGGATGGGTTGATGAGCATGGACCGTTGGTGGGAACTACGGCAGAACGCAAGCAGGAGTCAGCGGCTAGATTCGCAAAGGCCGCCGCAGTGAAAAGACGGCCATACGATTCGTGGACTTATGGCGACATAAAGAGTCTAGTCGCTGCGCTCAAGCGCGAAGCTACTCAACGTGGAATAGTCGGTCTTAAGGTCGGCATGCTCAACGTTGGAGGGACTGATATCTACGGGGAAAAAGCGGCCTGGGCGCGCCGTCATCCCGAGGCATTTGTGACGGCAATTCAATACTTTGATCCCAATGCCAGCCTGCACGAGGATGCAACGCCGCTAGGTGGATTAGCTCACGGAATCTCGGAGGGAATGGCTGTTCACCAGGCCTATGCGGCTCAATGGGGAAGCTTGTCGCGAGCCGTGGGATTTGACGCCATCATGTTACGGGACATGATGGGCTTGCCAGTACCCTATCGCCGCGAAGGCCCGTGGGGTCCGCTTGCTCCCTCCCCTAACATTATCCGGAAGGCTACAGACGGCGTGGCAGCACTAGTCCGCGAAACCAAGTTAGCGAATCCGGATGCTTTAGTAATGATGTATTCGAATGGGGCGTGCGCCGTTGCTGACTGGCTCAGCAATGGGTTGGACGTGGAAACGATCGCTAAGCAAGGTTATCTGGACATCTGGGTCGATCAGACGTGGGCTGGCGCCTGGAATGAGGTAGGCCTTCGAGAAACGGACTTTTGGAACAGCCCGATACAGGGCTGGACCTATCAACTCGGCTACACGTTGGTGCACGCAGCGATTCTTGCTGGTACCAAAGTGCGGCATTACCCACTCGTAGAAACCTTTGACGCCTGGGAGGACTGGGATGTGCTCCATTCCGCGCCAGAGCGGCTGCGTTGGGGAATCTGGGCCTATTCCCATGCTGCTGTGAAGACACCCCATGGATTGAAATTCCCTGCCGGTTCTTACATATCATGGGCTAACAAAGGCGGCCATTTGCTGGATGAACAGGATGTCCGCTTTTTAGCAAACAACATTAACGCCGCGATTAGGGATGCGCAGACGACGACGCAGGTTTTTGGCCCAACATTGGTGTATGCGCGCGAGGCGATACAGTGGCAGATCGACCATGCAGCTGCAGAGCACGACATCAAAGAGTGGATCGACGAGCAGGCGGCATCCGTAGCCAAGTGGCCCGTGCCGATCCCGTCCATCACCAGGTTGGAGTGGTTACCGCAAGTGCAGTCCGATCTATTTATCTTGCAAACACCGTGCAACCTTACACTGCACCATACAAAGTACATTGCGCACCTAATCGAGACTGGACAGCCAATTGCGATCTTTGGTAGCCCATCGGATGGCGTCGATCATGAACTCGCTCGATTGGCTGGCCTGAGTGGGAGCGCCGTCCACGTGCCAAGCCCGATCAGAGCATGCAGCGCTACGGTGACGACTGAAGTCGCGGGCATCGCAAAAAACGTACCATCCTCATTCAATATACTGTCTCGGCTTACGAAGAACAAGATATCCGGCGAAGCTATTGCGATCTATTCGGTAAAAGACAGTCCTGCTCTGGCGCTCAATCGATCAAACGGGAAACGAGTTCTTATATGGGATCCGCCGGAGCTTATTCGAGTGAAAGGAAACCCAACCGACGTTCCTTTGGCGCAAATATGGAGAAATACCGGAGCCCCGTATGCACTCACCGCTGGAGCCCTGAACTCCTTACTGAAGAGCGAAAATGCGTTGCATGCAGTGGCGATTGATTTAAATCAGTCTATGGCTGTAGCGGCTTGGCGCACCAAAAACGGTGCGGTGCGCATCCTGGTGGGAAATCTTGAGGAAGGTTTACGGGAAGACGCAGATCTATCACGGCATGGAACGCTCGTACTGCCGGGTTCATGGGGAGATATATGGAAAGATGCATGGACAGGCCATGTATCACAACTCGATAACAACGAACTGCGCATCGACCTACTCCAGGCGGCGTCGGCCCTGCTGCAATCGGATGGCAACCAGGGCAAGCGGCACGAATGACCGGAAGAGGAGAAGTTCACAGGAAGAATTGAAGTGGCCCTACAAGGGCCATTACCTAAAGTGGGGCTGCGGACTTCATGACATTGCTTACTGAGGTGTGCGGATGAGCGGCATCGATGCTCCTGGAACGATTACCGCAGCTTCATACAACGGATATGCCATAGGTTCCTATACTACGACCGCGTTCGGGTAACGTAATCCTAATCTCTTGCGATGATATCAAACAACTCGACATTGGCTTGGCAATGTACTTTAGTCTTATGTCTGTTTAAACGAATATTCTCGATAAGTTTTTACTCTTGACAACTTTGAGTTCTACAACATACTATCTGGGCTAACGATATCCATATATCAAACGATGGTCGAGCGCGGTCTATATCCATTAACTTGCATGATCGGAGTTTATTCATAGTGTCTGATCAGGTCTTAGTTGGCGTGGACATCGGAGGCACAAAGACGGCGGTAGTGCTCTCTTTTAGGCCACCGGTTGTTATCCACCGGATTGTTTTCCCAACTCTTCCAGCGGAGGGCCCATCGCCCATTCTGGTGCGGATTGTCGAAGCCATACGGGAGTCGCTGTCCTTGCAAGATCTGAGTGTGGCGGATCTGAAGTCTATCGGAGTGAGTTGTGGGAGCCCATTAGACCCGATCAATGGTGTCATTCAGGAGCCGCCCAATCTCCCAACGTGGAAGAACGTCCCGATAAAGGCGCTCCTAGAGAGGGAATTCCAAGTGGAGTGTTTTCTAGAGAACGATGCCAATGCCGGCGCGCTCGCAGAGCACCGTTTTGGCGCCGGAAGGGGAGTTCGGAACATGGTATTCCTGACTATGGGCACGGGTATTGGGGCCGGCCTCATCCTCAACGGTCATCTCTACCGTGGCACGACGTATTCCGCGGGTGAAATCGGACATGTTCGTTTGACGCAGTCTGGGCCTCTAGGGCATAACAAGGCTGGGACAGTAGAGGGGTGGGCAAGCGGCGCAGGCATGACTCGTATGGCAACCGTAATGATCGAGTCGGCCGTTGAGCGTGGCGAAACGACGCTCCTCACTCTTCCCAAAATCAGGAATGGCTATCTAGTTTCTGCCCATGACATCTGGAAGGCGGCCCAGGCCGGAGATTGTCTCGCGCAGAGTATTGTTGCAACTTCTGGAGCTAGATTGGGGGAAGCAATGGCGATGATGATTGATATTCTAAATCCTGAATGCATCGTGGTAGGCGGCCTCGCAGTAAGGATGCGAGAGGCATTGCTCGGGCCAGCCCGCGCGGTGGTCCAACGGGAAGCCTTGGTTACTTCAGTCAACGCTTGTAGAATTGTGGCGGCAGCGCTTGAAGAGCAGGTGGGAGACATTGCCGCTTTGTGTGTTGCTATGGAGGGCCACTATCATGCCGCCTGAAAAGCAGTCGGAGCTAATCGGCTCACCAGAATATAGCCCTTTTGAAGTCTCTCTGAAAGAAGCCCTACAAGTCTTCTATTCTCTATCCTCGCTTGAGGATGTGTTGCGACGCGCTGCGGAGTGCTGCGCCGGATCGCTCCGAGAAGGGCACAAACTGTTAGTGTGTGGTAATGGGGGGAGTGCCTGCGAGGCCCAACATTTGGTTGGTGAATTAATGGGGCGATACAAGAGCGATCGCATGGCATTGGCTGCCATCGCCATGACCGCTGATTCGGCAGTTCTGACCTGCATCGGGAATGATTATTGCTTTGAAGATATCTTTGCTCGGCAGCTCCAAGCTCTCGGGCAAGCTGGCGACATCTTGGTAGTCTTTACGACGGGCGGTTACTCTCCCAATATTCTCAGAGCGCTTGAGGCTGCGCGCAGCCTCAAGCTAATGTCGATCGCGTTCCTTGGACGCGACGGTGGAGCAGCTCGATCCTTGACGGACTGCGCCTTGATTGTTCCCCATGCGGATACAGCTCGAGTGCAGGAGGGACACCAATTTCTCCTGCACTCGCTCATGGATTCGATCGAGACGATAATCGCGCTGGAGTCGTAGGCCTCCTGTGTGTCTTTCTGTCGATCGCTGGCCGAATCTTAACAGACATAGGCTGTTCATATAAATTCCAGCGCAGTTAGGCAACGTTGTCTGTCTAGCTATAACTTGTCGAAACTGCATCCTGAGAGCGCTAGGGTGTTACCGTTTCTAGTATTCGTCTGCCAAATTGAGCGCGATGGGTGTCCATGTTGCAGCAAATCTTACGTGTCGCTATCTGCCAAATACAAAATGCCGGAATGGCGACGTTTTGCGTTGCCATGACGCTACTTTTTATGCATCCAGGCAGCTTGATTGCACAAGATGCACCCATGATTAACTCCAGGGTACCGTATTCTCTGCCGGTTCTGCTGCCAACTCCCGTGGAATCGCCATGGGAAGAACCATCGGCGCCCTACACACCGTTAGTTCTTAAGCTCATTGGACAATTGGAGGCGCATAATCCCCCGACACTGGCGGAATTAGCGGCCGCCTCCATCCTTTTGACGACCCACGGCGGAACATACCAGCACCCGGAGGGGTCGAATCCGACCTGTCACAACCTTGCCAATGTGAACGCGAAAACAGTCACGAGCTCTCGCATCATGCCTCTATGCTTCTCCGATGGCCTCGGACTCAATGTCGTCTCGGGGCCGAACGTCGGAAAGACAACGGGTTTGCCCTCGATGTTAATGCTGGCGTCCTCGTTCGACCGCAACCTCGCCAACGCAATGGGGCAAGTTGAAGGTCGCGAAGGGCGCGAACTGATGGTGACTGGGCTTCTGGGGCCCCAAGCTGATACAGATGTATTCATCAATTGGGGTCGTGGACACCATACGCCAGGTGAGGACCCGTTTCTCAACGGAGTTATCTCAGCTGCGCAGATCAACGGGATTCAAGGTCAAGGCCTTATGTCGCAGCTCAAGCACTACGCGGTCTACTACGGTGCGGATGGCAATTTCACCGACGTTCAAGACCAGGCTCTGCACGAAGTTGTTCTCACGCCCTATGAGATTGCGCTCAAAGAGGGCGGAGCGTCGTCAATCATGTGCTCCTATCAAAAGTTCCGAGATGCATCGCCATATCTGAATAAAGAAGTTGACACTCTTACCCAACCGAGCCCTTTCGCAGGTAAGTCAACTAAAACCTGGCGGCTAAACGAGATTCACTTCGCATGTGAAAATCCGCTCACTTTAACATATGTGTTGCGGGACCTCTGGGGTTCAAAGGTCTTCGTCGGATCCGATTATGGTGGCGCACATAGCTCCGAAGGCTTTCTTCAGGGTGATGATCGCGAAGATCCATCCGCGACCTATCTTAATGGCACTAATCCGGAGGGCACTTATAACGGGTCTGATTTAGGGATGGATTCGACCAGTAGCACCTGCGCCGACAAGACAGGCAACAAGATTTCATGCAATGAACCTGGAGCCATACATGTCGCGGGAATACCTGGCCCTGGCTGTCCCTCCACGGGCTGCAGTGTGGCCAATGCGGTGGCGAACGGCACAATTCCACTGTCTGTGTTCAACCAGGCCCTGGCAAGAATCCTCTATCAAGAGGAGAGGTTCGGATTTCTAGGCTGCGATAACAAGAGCGCTGATTGCAAGAACCCCGGCGGCATTGGATCGGATCGTAGCGGCCTTGCGCCGATTCCGGAGGGCAGTCAGACCGGACCTCCGGAACTCGGGTCCAAGAATGGCGACGCTGCAATCTCCGAGCGTGTAGCGGAAGAGGGGGCTGTACTTCTGAAGAACGAGAATCACACTTTGCCAATTACAGCCGAGGATATTAAGGGCGGAATCGCTGTCAGTGGTGGAGGTGCCGAGTTCTTGATCGCGAACCCAAACAACGAAGGCGCCGCCGGTTTCGCTGATCGCAACGCAATCAGCCCGCTGCAACAACTCCAAGCGCTTAGTGGTGCGCGATCCGCCTTTACCTATACGCCAGCAAATTCTCCATCTGGCCAAGCAGTCCCATGCAATTTGCTCAGCAATTTACCTACTAGCGGGCCCGCACCGTCGGCAGTTCCGTTCAACGCGTGTGATGCTACGAGCGGTCTTCAGCTTTCTTCGGGCTCCACTGTCGACGAACTTGTCAACCAGCGCGTCGACCAGAATGTAAACTATTCATCCATGTCGTCTCGCGGTCAATTGAATGGCGGTAAGGTCTACCGATGGGATGGTTGGATCTATATTCCACGGATCGATTCTTATGTATTCCGTGTCCAACAGAGCACGGTCGTATCCGATGCAAACGTAAGTTTCACTCTGGATAATAGCGCTAAGACTTTGGTGGATGCGGAATCGTTCTATCAGGGGCAGTACTATGGCAATATGTCCGTGGTTGTTTCTCCGAGCAATGGAGGATATATCGAGAAGGGTCTAAGGAACCGGCAATGCGCAGTACCGTCGCGAGGTAGATCAAGGTCATCAGTCCCAATCGTATCGTGCAGCGTTTCCCCGACCGTCGGTTGGCATAGGTTAACGCTCACTCTTGATTCAACCAGCATCCCCTCAAGTTCAAAGCTGAGCTTCCGCTTCGCCATCTCGCGTACTAATGGTGACATCGACGACGCGGCTGCTGCCGCGGAAGGCAAGGCGCTCGCACTGGTATTTGTCGATGACCAGGGACGCAATGTCGTTCCGAACACCGCCAAGCTTTCTTCACTGAAAGCGAATGAATTGCGATTAATCGAAGCTGTCGCAGCAAAGAATCCAAATACCGTGGTTGTTGTGAACACGGGAACCCCGTTCATTGTCAAAGAGTGGATCGACAATCCAAATGTCAAGTCTGTGTTGAATATGTGGCAGGCAGGCCAAGAAGGTGGGACGGCTACAGCGCGACTATTGCTCGGCCACGCCAACCCAAGTGGTCATGTCACGATAACGTGGCCCAAGAACAACTCTGACACTGTTGAGGGTTATAAGCAGACGAGAGGACTCTACCCTGGGGACACGGTCGGAACCCATCCAAGCCGCCTCGATGGGAAGCGCGAGATCCCGTCCACGGAATCCCAAGGTATCTACTCGGGTTATAGATACTACGACCAGTTAGGTATACCGGTCCAGTTTCCATTTGGATTCGGACTCTCTTATACAACGTTTTCATTTTCGTCTCTGAAGCTGAAAGCAAATGACGACGGCACCGTGACTGTGACCTTCGATATTGGAAACGCAGGACAACTTGGAGGCGTGGCCATTCCACAAGTTTATGTGGGTGCTGGGCCCAAGGTTGGTGGCGTGCAACAAGCTGTGCGATCGTTGCGCGGCTTTGATCGGATATACCTGAAGCCGGGACAGACAAAAAACGTGACTATAAAGCTCGATCTGCGTTCTTTTCAATATTGGAGCGAGTCGCGTCAACAGTGGGTTACAAACTATGGAAGCCGCAGTATCTTCGTGGGTGAGGCAGACGCATCTTCTCTTCTTCCCCTTTCCGCATCGGTAACTTTGGACAGAAGGGAATGACAAATGCGGCCCGTCGTCGACTACTGAAAGCGAGTTCACAGCCTAAGGACTTCCGTCTCCCGCGTGATACTTGATGAATCCAAGAATGTCGGCAGAGTTCAGTGTTCAGAATCTCTTCAACTCGTCTTTGCATCTCTCTCTGACGAAACGGCAAACAACAAGTTCGTGACGGGCAATCGTTCCGTGGCAAGCCCGCGTTCCTGAGACAGGTAGCTCCGAAATAGTTCGAAGATGACATCACTCGGACCGAGCATGGCGGGATGCTTAGGCCGGATGGCGTCTATGCCTCCGAGAACACTCAGAATGCGGTTTAGCGCTGGCTGATCGCTAGAAAATGGACAGTCGGTTCCGTGACCGAAACGCTTGGTACCTCTCCACTGTCCGCTCATCAACTTCGGCAAGGCTGATCACTCTTCAAAAGTTACAAAGCGTGCAGGTATTCGTAATCGATCTTTGCCGCTTCTAGCGAAGTCATATCAAGGAACGGCGGCTCCTGTTCGACAAAGTAGTGTTGAATTCCAATATTTTCCGCTGCGGCAAAGATGGATCTATAGTCTGGTATGCCTTGGCCTAACTCGGTGCCTGTGGCCGGGCTGTGCTGTTGAGTGAAGTACTGCGCGCGCTGCTTTTCACAAAATCTTTAATATGCAGCATCGTGTAACGGTTTGGATAGTTATGGAAGTACTTTTCTGGACTATAACCAGCTATGAACATCCAGCCGCAATCGAGTTCAAACTTTACCAACTCCGCATCGGTTTCCCTGAGTAGCACATCATAGCCAATCTTGCCGCCGCCCAGATCCTGAAACTCGACATCATCGTTATGATAGGTATATTGTAGGTTCGCCTCCTTTGCCTTCTGGCCAAGATTATTCATCTTAGCGGCCATCTTCTTATAGCCATCAAGTGTCAGAGTAGACGACGCGCCGTAAATGCGCAGCATGGAACTAACCGCATAGTGTGCTCCCAAAGTGTGTGCGTCCTCAAAGATTGGACTGAGGTCGTCGGAACCGAGCGGAAGGTGTGCGCTGGGGCACTTGAGCCCGGCTTCATCGAGCGCAATGCGGAATTGCCGGACTGTCAAGCCGGCATAGCCCGCCGTCTCAACTTCCTGGTATCCGGTTTTGCTGAGCTGCTTCAGGGTTTCATGGACGTCATTCTGAAGCGCATCGCTTACCGTGTAGAGTTGAATCCCAATAGGTTAGCCGAGAGGATTGGCCCACAAAGGTTGTTCTAATGAAGAACCCAGGACCACCGCCACCATGCTCCCTAGCTGCAGGAACTTCCGTCGAGATATTGAATGCATCGCGTTTTTTCATCCTTTCAAACTACTCTAACCACTAGCAGTTGAACGTTTTTCCAAATGCATCTACGGCAATGCGAACGCCACGTAGACGGCGCCCTGCGAAGCTTTAGGGTCTCTCGCGCTGCTGGTGGCGATAACTAAGTACTGCTTGCCGAAAACCATATAGGTGGACGGAGTGGCAACCGCTGAGAATGGCAACTCGGCCTGCCATAACAATTTTCCGGTATGGCTATCGAACGCCCGAATTCGATGATCAAAGATGGTAGCGCCAATAAAGACTAGATCTCCGGCCGTAACTATCGGACCTCCATAGTTTTCCGTACCGGTTTTTCCCATACCCTTCGCGGCCAGTTCGGGATAATAGCCAAGGGGACGCTTCCATAGATATTTGCCGGTATTCAGATCGATGGCGCTCAACGTGCCCCATGGTGGAGTAACCGCCGGATAACCGTCGGGATCATAGAACTTTTCATAACCGGTAAATAGATACCGCATCCAATCCGCGCCGGAGGTAGCAGATTCCGTTGGTATAGTGACTTCATGGCCGCGAAGGAATTGCAGTAGCGCTTTCAGATGTTCGTCCGGCAATCTGGTAAAAGGTGGCATCCTGCCTTTTCCATCATGAATCAGATCTGCTATCTGTTGCGTGCTGAGCCGTCGTTCTACACCAATCAAAGAAGGGAAAGACGGCGGTATGCCTTCCTCCTTGTCGCCATGGCAGATGGCACAGTGTTCTGCGTACACCTGGGCCCCTGGAGAGTTGCGAGCTTTATCGGCGGCTGGAAATGAAGCGACAATGTCTTCGTGCGAAATGTCCTTGCTGCTTCCGGCTCCACCGGTCTGAAGATAAGCCAATAACGGGGTCAAGGTATCACCCTGGAGATTTGGAAACGTCGGCATCCTTCCCTTGCCATGATGAATGGTATCTATAATCTGTGCGGAAGTGAGCCGTTTCTCTATGTTGATCAGAGGAGGAAAATCTGGCGGAGATCCGGCACGATTTACGCCGTGACAGACTGCGCATTCGCTCCGGTAGGTTTGTGCTCCCAGGTTTGCGGAAGGATTGTTCGCAATTAATGTTCCCACCGCAGCAATATCATTGGCATTCACATAAAGAGTGCCGGTTCTTGGATCTACGGCAGGTCCGCCCCACTCTGCACCGCCGTCAAAACCGGGAAAGAGCACCGTGGGTTTATCGACACTGAGCGGAACAAATGGTCCCTCACTGCGCATGGTGCGAAACTGCTGGAGTGCCCACGCATGTGCTTCGGGTGTGCGATTCGTAAGCATATCTGCGGTCAGCAGTTCTCTGGCGTAAGGAGCCGGCGCTAGGGGATAGGGCTGCGTGGGCGAACTTATGTCGCCCGGTACATCGCTGGCGGAATAAGTGCGTTCCTCGATTGGGAACAAGGTTCTTCCTGTCGATCGATCCAGTACAAATACCCAGCCTTGTTTGGTGGTCTGCGCTAGAGCATCAATGCTTTTGCCATTCCTCTTGAGAGTGACGAGCGCTGGAGGTGCAGGGAAGTCGCGGTCCCACAGATCGTGATGTACGCCCTGAAAATACCAGATCAGCTTACCTGTTTCCGCGTTGAGAGCAAGCAGTGTGTCGGCGAATAGGTCGTTACCCAAGCGGTTGCCACCATAGAAGTCAGGCACAGCCGAGCCTGTCGGCACATACACAATGCCACGCTTGGCATCAACCGTCATGCCTGCCCAAGCGTTGGCTGCGCCCGCCGTCTTCCAGGCGTCTTTCGGCCAGGTTTTGTAACCATCCTCGCCCGGATGCGGGATCGTGTGGAAGCGCCAGCGCAGCACACCCGTGTGTACGTCGAATGCGCGGACATCTCCGGGAGGTACGGGCGGTGTTTCTGGATTGCGTCCGCCGGTGATAATTAGGTCTTTATAGATGATGCCTGGGCTGGTCATCACTATGGACTGCGATTTGTAATCTCCGCGCAGGCCTTTTCTCAGGTCGATGCGACCATCTTCCCCGAAGTTCGGGATTGGCTTGCCGGTAGCAGTATCCAGCGCATACAGGAAGTTCATAATTCCCGCAAATACCAAGCTCTCCTTTCCGTCGGTCCAATAGGTTACAGCGCGGGTAGGCTGATCGCCTTTGATTCCAGAATCGAACTTCCACAGCAGCCCGCCAGTGGCGGCATCGAGAGCAATTACTTCTTCCTTCGGCGTGAAGGCATAAAGAACGTGTCCCACCACTATCGGATTGGTTTCAAGGTTGCCCTTTTCGCCAGTGTCATATTTCCAGGCAACCACCAGGTCCTTGACATTACTGCGATTGATCTGTGAAAGGCCGGAATAGTGGTCCTGCGCATCCTGTCCGCCGTATACTTGCCAGCCCTGTGACGATTTCTTACTCGTGCGGGCCGTCGCTGCATGGACATGGAGATGGTTGCTATCATAAGCAGCAGCGCCGATTGTTGCTGCAATAACTACAGGAAATATCAGCTTCCGCATCGCCCCGTAATCACCCATGCTATCTCCGTTTCCCAACATACGCCAGGATTAACCCTTATACTGGACCAACTGCATAAAGCCATAATCCATGTAGAGTTGCTGGTGACAATGCATGAGCGTGTCACCAGGACTATCAGCTACGAAGGCCACTCCACCTTATCTAACGGAAGGTCGCGTGTGTGCAAAACAAGGATAACCTTACCCTTCCGACCTGTCAAAAAACAGCAGCTAGAAGCGATGTGCCCCGCCGGATTTGCGGCAAACTCGCAGCGCGCCCTCCAGGTGCCCATCTGGGGCATCCTTCGAGGCCGAGTGAGACAACCATCCTAAACTCTCGCTATCTGCTGGAGAGAAACGATCCGGCGGACGATACTCGACGTGATAAACCTGCATTCAGAGGACAAAACATTCGCGTTATGACTGCAACGATTGTGGATGCGCCGTAAATTCATTTACGCGAGCTCGACCAAAAGCCGGGAACAGGACCTTCCTCTGCGGATAGGAGCTATTTCACGGCTACCGGCCCATATTATGTTCAGGATCTCCATTGACAACGGATATCCAGCCGATCTACCCTTGCCGCTGAAATGGCTAACGATATCCTACGAGTAAGAAACGAACGATAAGAGAAGCCTTTTCGGATTTGCAATAGGTCATCTCGAGATTACGATTTTTTATTAGACTAATCCTGGGACCAGGTGGCAGTGTTGATTTCCCGACCACAATCAATAACGACACAAACCCATTACGAAACTATCATCAGCGGATCTAACCTGCAGCTGAAGGGAATTCAACACATGGATGCACTATCATTGGAAAAGCCAAGTCAATACAAATCTAAATCCCAATACAAATCTGAATCAAAGCGGAAAGCAATATTTTCAGGGCGTCTCGCGGCAGTACTAGCGATCCTGACTATCAGCGTAGCTCCGGCTAGGGGTCAAACTACTTCCCAAGGCATTCAGGTCACCGAAACCGCACAGGGCGCTCACATCGTCGCCAGTGCAGGAGTCATTGACGTAGAGATAATTAGGGAGAACATCCTCCGCGTTGATGTTCAGCCGGCGGGGAAGAAGAGCCCGCGCACTCTCGTGCTTGACCCGGAGTTGACACCGAGCCCTCTGTCGGACGTTACTGTCCACTTCGGCAATGAGACAACCGTCGTTCAGTCCGCACAAATGTCGGTTTCGATCGTGCATACATCTCCGGTAAAGATAGTGGTGCGTGACGCCACGGGTAGGTTTCTGGTTGAGCAAGACGATCCGTTTACCGAAGCGTCATCACACAGCGCTATTCTGCACCATACGTCCGGCGAGAATCTCTATGGAATGAGTGGCCTCAGTCGGCTCGACAATGGGGGCGGTCTACTTCGAAACAACGGATCGGAAGTAGCGGCCGGCGCCCAGGGAGAGGGAGGCGCCCCATGGTTCTTTACTACGCACTACGGTGTCTTGCTTGACTCTAATGGAGGCACCTTCTTCACTGGCGATCAGACCGTCTACTTCAGTGGCGGCTCACGGACCGATGCTGAGTATTTTGTGATCGCCGGCCGTCCTCTCGAGGTTATTGCTGGGCTCAGCACACTTACGGGACGCCCTCCCCTGCCTCCAAAGTGGACTCTGGGATTCCTTAACAGTCAATGGGGATCGAATGAGGCCGAGATCAAGCAGATCGCCGCCACCTATCGCACAAAACATATTCCCATCGATGCTTTCATCCTCGACTATGACTGGAAAGCGTGGGGTGATGACAACTACGGTGAGTGGCGGTGGAACGACTCCAATTTTCCGGACGGAGCGAGCGGTAAGTTTGCGAAGGAATTGGGTGCTCAAGGGTTCAAGCTGTGCGGCATCCTGAAGCCACGCGTGCTCCTCTATCAAAAGGGCAGCACCACCAAAATGACAGAAGCAGCCGCGTATGCAAAGGCACATGATCTGTTTTATCCCGACGAGCCACCTCTGGCATTTGACGACCCTCCGGTACTGGATCTGAATTTTGGCAACGCGGAGACACGTTCGTGGTTTTGGAAGCATCTGGAACCGGCCTTTGATGCAGGTATTGTCGGTTTGTGGAATGATGAGGCCGATCATACAGCGCTGGCGAATGGGCAGACATTCCTCTTCGATAATTTCCAGGGTCTCAACATGGGGCGAATGCTCTACGACGGTCAAAGAGGATACTCGGATCAACGCGTCTGGTCGATCAATCGCAACTTCTACCTCGGAGCGCAGCGATACGCCTACGCGGAGTGGTCAGGAGACATCGAAACCAGCTTCGAGAGCATGCAGGATCAGCGAATGCGCATGTTGGCAACCCTGAATCTAGGGGAACCACACTGGGGAATGGACACCGGGGGATTCTTCGGCCATCCATCTCCCGAAAACTATGCGCGTTGGATGGAATTTGCTGCTTTCACTCCTATTTTCCGCGTTCACGGCACTTACTTGGAAAAACGCCAGCCATGGATCTACGGTCCCACTGCTGAGGCCGCCGCCACACAAGCAATTCGATTACGGTATAAACTGCTGCCATACATATACTCATACGAGCGAATTGCAACGGAGACGGGAGTCGGCGTTGTGCGCCCACTCTTCTGGATGTTTCCCGATGACCCGCGCGTCGCAAATGAAGGCTCCTCGTGGATGTTCGGCGACGCACTTTTAGTTTCGCCTGTGGTTACCCAGGGAGCCTCTGTGCATCAGGTCTATTTGCCCACGGGCACATGGTACGATTACGCGCGCGGCACACGCCTTCAAGGTGGCCAGCTTCTCAACTACAAGATTGATCCGAAGACATGGCAGAACATCCCGATTTTTGTCCGCGATGGATCGATCATTGCGTCGCAGCCATCTGAAGATTATGTGAATCAGCATCCCGTAACTGAAGTTACATTGGACGTTTTTCCCGCAACTCGCCCGAGTCATTTTATCTACTATGATGATGACGGAATGACTTACGCCTATGAGCAGGGAGCTTATTACCGTCAGGCTATCAGTGCATTCTCAGACAAGAACTCAATCCAACTGACGTTCAATCAACCGTCAGGGACTTTCAAGCCGACTCTGCGATCCTATATACTCCGGGTTCACGATGTTACGACGAATGCTGTAATTCTGGATGGAGTCTCTCTGGCTAAGGTCTCGTCATCTCTCACCAGAGATGACGACTGGAGCAGCGGACAGGATCGATTCGGCCCTCTGACAATTATCAGGATCCCGGCCAACCAGCTTTCCAACATTGTTCTTCGATAAATTACACATGACAAAGCTAATAATCTTGAGGAAGCTAGCGCAGAGCGTTTTTCGACAGCTCGAAGACATCCAGGCGATCAGCCCATTGTCTTCTTTTGCGCTCGCGCGAAGGATTGAAAGCGAGGGAGATTGCGCTACAGACTAACAACGGTTCAATTGCAACACGGGTTAAAGATATCCAGACAGTTATCTATGCCGCCTATCTATGGCACTGGCTCGACAAAGTGACCAAAATGCTCATTGTGTCCGGAATGGCGCGCTCTCAGCGTGGACATCTCCGGACCAACTAAAGAAGTGTTAGATCACGGACTGTCCCGTCCTGGTCCCGCTTCCGACGTTCGCCGCTGCAGGAAAGGTAAAAAGAGGAATGAGGAAGGTATATGGTTGGCAGATGAGCGAACGATGGGTCACTGTAGCCTCTTCAGCTATATTGCTGGCGTGTTTGATGGCGCTCTGCATCCGGGCGTCAGCGCAGGAGCTTACGGGAACATGGGCGGTGAAAGTTGGAATGTTCGACGACGGGGAGGCAGACAACAAGATTCTGGAGCTGAACGAAAAAGGGACTGACCTGTCCTGCACAATCAAGACTCATGGCTTTGTATGGACTCTGAAAGGAACGGCAACCGGGAATCACTTTGAGCTATATTCCAATTGGAACAAAAGCAAGCCATACATAGTGGGCGAGTTGCAACAAAACGAACTCCATATGACAGAGGACGGCAAGCCGCGGGTGGCGCATCGTGCAACCCGGGAGGAAGAGGTGCAGACGCCTCCTTACATAAAGCCGCCAGCGCTGCACGACGTCAAGTACAACGGCCTGGCGAAGACACCACCAATGGGCTGGAACAGTTGGAATCTGTTCGCGGAAAAGATTGACGATCAGACAGTGCGTGCAATCGCGGACGCGATGGTCTCGAGCGGCATGCGCAACGCCGGTTATATCTACGTGAATATAGACGATACTTGGGAAGGGATCCGGGACGCTCAGGGGAATCTACGCTCCAACCGGAAGTTTCCTGACATGAAGGGCCTCGCAGTTTATGTCCATTCGAAAGGGCTGAAGTTGGGGATCTATTCGTCACCTGGCCCGCGAACATGTGGAGGTTATCCGGCAAGCTATGGACATGAGCAGGAGGACGCTAAAACCTTTGCAGCCTGGGGTATCGATTACCTGAAGTACGACTGGTGCAGCGCGGGAAGCTTATACAAGGACCACGATCTTCAGCCGGTATATCAGAAGATGGGCGATGCTCTGCAGACAACCGGGCGGCCCATTGTGTTTAGCCTGTGCGAGTACGGATTAGGGGACGTGGAGAAGTGGGGGGCCAAAGTGGGTGGAAACCTTTGGAGGACGACAGGCGACATTCGCGATGAATGGTCCAGCATGACCGACAACGTGGAAAAACAGGTGTCGACCGCGCCCTATGCCGGGCCAGGACATTGGAACGATCCGGATATGTTGGAGATCGGCAATGGGCATATGACCAACGACGAGTATCGGACGCAGATGACCCTATGGGCACTGTCCTCAGCGCCACTGCTGGCCGGCAATGATATCCGAACGATGACGCAGGCAACGAAGGATATCCTGCTTAACAAGGAAGTAATTGCGATCGATCAGGATCCACTGGGTAAACAGGCGTCACCGAGCAAGGATGGCGTTCTGGAGACGTGGGTTAAGCCGATGGCCGATAACAACGTGGCTGTGGCTGTCGTGAACATGGGCTCTGCTACTACTACCGCAACGGTGAGAACCGGAGATTTAGGACTAAGCAAAATGAAGAAAGCCCGAGACCTCTGGGCACACAAGGACGTGACATTTACCAATGGTTCTTATTCGGCAAGCGTGCCGTCGCACGGTGTACTGCTCTTGAAGGTCAGTGGGAAGTATGCCAAATAAAGCAGGTTGTAATGCCGACAACTCTATTTCCACATGAATTCCTTTAGCGCCCTCGACAGTCACTATCGTAAGCGTCCTATCTTCCCCTCCGGCATGACGTCGGGTATGAGCGTGATTATATGGTCATGGTGAATGCCGAGGGAACGGTGTTGGAACGTCGCATTCGCGGGTGGCGTTCCGTGGTGGAGACGCGCCGGATTGCGGAGTTGACGCTTGAACACGGTGCGAGTATGGCTCTAGTGGCGCGGGCCAACGGGGTGAACGCCAACCAGGTATTCAAGTGGCGTCGCACACTGAAGAGGGGCGAACTAGCCGAGGTAGCCGAAGCATCGACAGCCTTGCTGCCGGTTACGTTGTCTGCCTCATATGAGACGAGACGGCCGTGTGAACGTGACGCCGCATGTTACGAAGAACGACAAGGGTCGGCGCAGCAACCTGGACTGCAGAACCACACGACAGCCAGGCTATGCCTTCAGTTTGAGCCCGGCGATGGCTGCTCGAAAAGGGCTTCGGATGGCTCAAACAGACCGGCCCGCTGCGCCAGGTCAAGTTGCGAGGCTTGGAGAAAGTGGACTGGCTGTTCCTGTTCAGTTGCGCGGCGCACAACCTGATCCGGCTGCCGCGACTAATGGCTCAACCACCCGAAATGCTCCGCCTGGGCAACGGTTGCGGGCCTCGGGGATGATTCCCCGCGGCTCGCAAACCCCTATAAACACCGGCCAGAATAGCACTTCAAACAGATTTCTAACGGGAAGAGACGAAAATCACCAGAAAAGGCGCCTCAATCAGTCGAATTTAAACGAGTTCCTAGAACTGAACCAATTTGACGATTAGTATTTCGGCAAAACCAGCCCTGAGGAGGGGTGGAAGGATTTTGCCATGAAGAAGAAGTAGGCAGATCCCATTGGATGCCGGATGCTTATACCAGTGAGGAGTTAGTGTAGCCCTTAAAGGGCAACTGGACTACCATCTGGTGGTCGAAATCATTTACGCCGGGAATGTTCCATCTCCTAATAATCGATTGCAAACCGAGAACGTCCTTTGCGATGTTTCTTGCAACCACATGATTCCCGTATGACCAACTCGGTCGGAAGCACGATTCTGGAAACTTCGTATGGTCCATTTTTACTGAGCCGGTCAAGCAGCAGAGTGGTCGCTTTCTGTCCAAGTTCGACGATCGGCTGTCGTACTGCCGTTACTGTCGGATGCACCAAGGTGGCCGCATTAAAGTCATCGAAGGAAATTAGAGCCATCTTTTCGGGGATCCGAACGGATCGTTTCCGCAACTCGCGAAGAACATCAATTGCCAATACATCGCTGGTAGCAAAGATAGCCGTAGGTGCGGGGTTGGCATTCAGCGCAAAATTTAGTTGCTCTGATAATGTTCCGCTCATTGGCCCAACAAGACAGACGCGAATAGGAATTTTGGCTTTACGCATGGCCTGAGAGTATCCGGCTACTCTTTCTGCCTTAGTGAAGATCTTCTCATCATCTGCAATGCAGAGAATATGGTGGTGCCCATGGCTAATGAGGTGCTCGGTCACCAAGACAGAGGCGGAGCGGTTGTCCACGAGCAGCGCGTCGGCTTCAACCCGCTCCAACGGCCGGTCCAAAGAGACAACCGGTACACCGCTCTTCATTGCCTCTGCAAAATGATTGTTCTGAGAGCCGGTCGGTATTACCAATAAACCAGCGACCTGCCGTTGAACCATAATCTCGGTCTCGCGGCGTTCGACATCTTCCCGATGTGCTGATGCAGCCATGAGCGTTAAATACCCTGCCTCCCAGGCAGTCTGCTGAATAGCGTTGGCGCAAGTGGCAAAAAAAGGATGCGCCAAGTCAGGAACGATGAGCCCAAGAAGACGTCCGCGGTGCCCTTTTAGAATGCGCGCTGCTTCATTTGGTTCATATCCAATTCGCGCGATGGCAGCGTGCACTCTGCGTTCGGTTTCGGGTGAGACTTTCCGGGTTCCGTTGACTACCCGGGACACGGACATCACACCTACTCCTGCTATTTTTGCAACATCAAAAAGTGTCGGCATATTCTCCCGCTTCGTTTAACGTGCGCCTGTTTGGCAATTCACTTGGTTACGTTTCCTGACTAAAGGAAGTATTGCAAACTGTTGAGCAGATACAGCCGCAATCCTCTTCATTGGAGTTAGCGGACGGTCTTCGAGACTCAACAAGATAAGAATAGCCTCTACAGGCTTCAGTAAGAGCAGACTCTTCTATCTTCCACTCACGTAGGCTGTCAGAGAGTTGCCCAGCGGTTCCAGATAAATGACGTAGGTGGAACTCGTGCGCGGATTGTGTTTCTTCGGAATATCTGCGGCGTATTTAGCGAACTCAGAGTGGAACAAGGTTGAGTCTTAGGCCGTGAAGAAGACGTAGCTCCGCATCACTGCGTCCTCGTCGCGATCACGGATTTGCTGGCGCGAAGGATGGCGGCGCCTCATCCGGATTATGATTTGGTTTGGAGCTAAGCGTAAATGTGAGATTCGATGCCTTTGAAAGCTGTTCCCAATTGATCCACCAATTCCGTACAGGTTGACCGTCCAGATCGACATCCTGCACGTAAAGCTTTGAAGGAGCGCCAGGAGCGGTAATTCGCAGTGGATGGTTTCCAAGCAGTAGTGTCACTTCAGGGAACACAGGGCTGTTCAAGGTAACTCCTCCTACGCCGGGAATCTCGGGATAAAAGCCCAACTCCGCGAAAATTGCCCACGACGAAGTGGCGCCGAGATCGTCATTGCCCGGGAGTCCATCGGGCCGGGGCGAGAAGAGATCCCTGAGCGTCTTTCGGACAACCTCCTGCGTTCGCCATGGATGGCCCGTCCAATTGTAGATCCAAGGATTGCCGAAGCTCGGCTCATTGCCTATTGCGAAATATGGGCCGTTCGGCTTGTCCCATAGATAATACTTGCTAAAGTAATTATCTAGCCGTGCCGTGGCGGAATCGGGTCCTCCTACAGCCTGAATAACGTCTTTCAGATCGTAAGGAACCATCCAGGTGTATTGTGCGGCGTTGCCCTCGACAAACCCTGCTTGGCTTGCCGGGGAGAAATTGGGAAGAAATTGGCCGTTGAGGCGACGTGCACGGATGTACTCGGTTTCTGGATCAAACAAGGTGCGCCAGCGCGCTGAGCGGCGAAGGAACGTTGTTGCATCGTCCACGTCCCCCAGCGCGGCAGCCATGCGAGAGATCGCAAAGTCTGCATTCTGGTATTCCAAGGTGACGGAAGCTGCGCCCTCGCCAGGGATATCTCGATCGGATACATAGCCCTGCCGCATGTATTCTTCCAGATAGGGCCGCTCAATCCACTGGTGTACGCTCGTATGTGGATCGTTCGCCCCGCGCAGCATCGCTTTTAGCGCCGCATGCGCTTTGAAATTGTGCGCGCCAAATGCATAGAAGCCCGCCAGGATACTGTCAGATGGATCTCCCACCATTGCGTGGGCTTCATCATTTGCAACCGGGAAGACCGGTAATCCGCCGCCCTGCTCGGCATCCATGACCAATGACTGCGCCATATCACTTGCAATTTTTGGGAACAGCATGGCAAGCAACGGTACCTCGCTACGATATATATCCCATGCGGAAAAGTTTGCATACTGTGTATGTTTGCCCGCATTGTGGACGTGGCCTTCGAATCCTATGTACTCACCATTTACGTCGCTGAAAACCGACGGATCCAGCAGTGCGTGGTAAAGGGCGGTGTAGAACACCTTTCGATCGTCTTGGCTGCCGCCCTTGACTAGGGCATGACCGAGCGCGTCATCCCAGGCGGCGCGCGCCTGTCGGCGAACGTGCTGCAAATCCCATCCGGGTATCTCGCTTTTCAGATTTGTCTCGGCATTGATAGCGCTTACGTACGAAAGCCCGACCTTCAATCGAACAATTCGTACGGAAGACGGAAAGCTTAGATAGCCACCAGCGCGCGATGCTTTGTCGATGGTCTGCTTAGCCTCTTCCTTCAATTCATCAAAAGCCACAGCGCTTTGTGGAGTCCGGTCCGTCTCGAAGGCGAAGTAGACGCGATAGCGATTCTTGCCGAACCCACAATTGTTTCCGCTTGTGATAGATCCCGTCACTTGTTTGCCCTGAATCCGGATTTCCGTCGCATAGATGTTCGGACTAACGTTGTGACCCAGGTCGAAGAGAAGCGTGTGCGGCTCGGCACCCGGGGGAAATCGAAATTCGGCGATCCCAGAGCGCACTTGCGCGGCGAGTTGAACGTGGATGCCGGAGTCGAGCGTGACCGCATAATAGCCCGGTTCGGCCACTTCATCCGCGTGCCGGAATCCAGCCTGGTAGCGACGCTCTGCACCGGGCTTCGATGGCGATTCTTGCGGAAGGCCATCCATAGGAAACACCGGGGCATCACCAAACTGCGCACATCCGGGTCCGCTGGTATGGGTTATGCTGTAGCCGCGTGTAACCGGCGTTTCCCAACGATAAAATGGTTTGTCCACCATGTCCGGACTCCAGTCCAGCATCCCAAATGGCTGTACAGCGCCTGGCACCGTGTTTCCATAGTCATTCAACGACGAGATCTTTGTTCCGACAAATGGGTTCACCTGCGTTGCCAGATCCGCAGCCATCGATAACGAAGACTCTATGAGCGCAACCAGAAAAAAGATAATGCAGCGTGCGATTAGCAAGTTTCGGCGTGTGATCAACGGTTTCATAGTCATATCCTCCTGGCCTCTGACTTAGTCCATCCCCAAAGTTCGCGTGTCCATGATGAGATTTTGCGATGCGATCGGTCAGCATTTGCACTTGACATATCGAATGAATCGATTCGAAGCTTACGGCGCGCTCTCGCAAGCAGAGTACATGTACAGACAGCACCGAGTTTGCCAGAACCTTGAATTGGGGCGTCGGCTCGAGCATAGGGGGCAGACGCATCAGGCATTCCGAGGTTGGTATCCCTTCAACCCATAGAAAGCTACATATAGGTAGCAGACAGCTGGCAAGACAAATGCACGGTGTATCCCAATGTGGTCCGCTAGCGCGCCCTGAATGACAGGAATCACTGCCGCTCCAAGTATGGCCATGATCAGAATTCCGGAACCTTGGCTGGTCAATGGGCCCAATTCTTTAATCGCCAGAGCGAAAATCGTGGGGAACATGATGGAGTTGAAGAGGCCTACCAGGATGATCGTCCACATGGCGACGTGACCAGTGGAGGCAATTGTGCTCACAACGAGCGCCGAGGCAGCGAATGCGCATGCGGCCAGCGCCTTATTCGACGAGGTCTTGGAAAGGATACCCGCTCCGGCAAAGCGCCCAATCATTGCTCCAGTCCAGTAGTACGAGAGATAGTGAGCAGCACTATGCTCCGTCAATCCGCCGATGTGCGGCTGCATCAAAAAGCTGATCAAAAAACTGCCAATGGACACTTCCGCACCGCAATAAAGAAAAATAGCCCCGGCACCCAGCACCAGGTGCCGAACGTGCCACGCGCTTCGATGTAGGTTGGATGCCTCGCCGGCAGCTGCGACATCGTCAATCGCAGATAGAGCCGGGAGCCGGAACAACCATACCCCCGCTGCCAGCAAAAACAGGATTCCGGAAAACACCATATACGGAAACTTGATCGAGGAAGCGCTCCTGCTGGCGCCCGCAGCGGTGAGTACCAAGGCACCGCCCACCAAAGGCGCCAACGTCGTCCCCAGGGAGTTGAAGGCCTGCGCCAGAGTCAGACGGCTGGAAGCGCCTTCCGGTGGACCCAATGCTGCGATATAAGGATTGGAAGACACCTGCAGGATCGTCATACCGGAGGCCAGAATGAAAAGTGCGGCAAGAAACAGCGGATAGGATGGAAAGCTGGCCGCAGGCACGAAAAGCAGCGCACCTAACCCCATAGTCAGCAGCCCTATGATCATGGACATTTTGTATCCAACAAGGTTGATGAGCTTACTGGAGGGTAAAGCTATGAGAAAGTAAGCAATAAAAAAGCTGAACTGAACAAGCATGACGCCCGTGTAACTTAGAGCAAAAATAGCCTTCAGGTGGGGGATAAGGATGTCGTTGAAGACCGTCAGAAAGCCCCATACAAAGAAGAGCGTTATGACCATCGCCATCGCAGGCCTGTAACTGCCGGAAGTTTCCTGTCGGATGGCTGAGCTGTCAGACGGGACGGAGTTAGAACTGGATATCGTTGTCTCTGGCATTGCTTGCAGCCTGAAGGTATTCCAAGAAAAAATATTTGTCAAGGAGGTTATGTAGCTTAATAGCCAGTCGATTGCATTGTCCAGTCTATTCGGAAGTCTTCTTTCGTGAACAGAAATGACGAGAACATCCTTTGGTCACCACCAACGTTGTATTTTACCATGACACTAGGATATGCTTATCCACGATATGCGCAAAGCGATGGCTTCATATATCGTTAACGTCTTCAGAACAGCAACTAGTCGCGCTGAAGTCAAGCAGGTGTCCCAACTTTGACAAAAATCGCTTACGCTGGAGGCCGCAGGATAGAGCGTACAAGTGTGTCGGAAAGTTGAAATTAGTAGGCTGCACATTTATAGTGCGCCCCGATAAATTGAATACTTGATAGGGGCTGTCCTAGATAACTACTCCTAGGAAGGTAGAAGCTAAGATGGGATTCAGGATGTGCAGAAGACGATTGGCTCGGAGTGGTGGATGCGGTAGTGTCAGAAGACTGGCAAGCATTCGCGTCCCAAAAGTCGGCACAATTTCGCGGATCTCACATACGCTGGTGATTCTTCCTGCTGTCCTTAATCACCAACTGGTACGTGCTCTCTCGATGCTCACGTTGCCGTAGATGTTTGCGCATCACTTTTCAAGCTTGGCATATAGTCTCAAATGATTTGACAAATAGAGGCGAGGAAACCTCCGATAATATGAAGGCCCTAACGATGAACTTTCTAGACACAATTTGGATCGTCTTCATGGCTTTCTTCCTAGTAGCTCGTCCTGCTGTCGGACAGCTTGCTAATAAAACGTTAGAGAGCCCGAGAATTAATGGAGCCTCGGTTTATGGCGAACACCCAAACCGTCCCTTCCTCTATAGAATTCCTGCGACGGGTGCGCGGCCAATGCAGTTTTCTGTATCGGGACTTCCTCAAGGCCTGAAGATCAATCGCATTACTGGAATTATCTCTGGTGTGGTGAAGACTCCCGGGAGCACCGAGATTCTTCTCCGCGCGCGGAATGCTGCCGGAATATCCGAACGGAAGTTTCGCATAGTTATCGGCGACAAACTTGCTCTGACTCCGCCCATGGGCTGGAGTTCCTGGGACTTTCTTCAGTCTGAGGTGAGCGATAGTGACATTCGAGCACAAGCCAATGCAATGGTCTCCTCGGGCCTCATCAACCACGGCTATTCCTATATCAATATCGACGATGGGTGGGCCATTAAGCTTACTGGTTCATCCCAAAAAGCGCACTTGCGCGACAAACAGGGAAATCTCAGATCCAATGAGCGCTTTCCAGATATGAAAGCCTTAACCGACTATTTGCACAGCAACGGAATTAGGGCCGGAATCTACAGTTCACCTGGGCCGCTCACGTGCGGGATGTCCGCAGGGAGCTATGGGCATGAACAGCAAGATGCCGAGCAATTCGCATCATGGGGATTTGATTTGTTGAAATACGATTGGTGTTCGTATCCAGCAACGGGTCACTCGCTTCCAGAGTTACAGAGACCATACCGACTCATGGGCACCATCCTGGCAGGAGTAAATAGGGACATTCTGTTCAGCCTGTGCCAATACGGGGAAGGTGATGTTTGGAAGTGGGGTCGCGAAGTCGGTGGAAACCTCTGGAGAACGACCGGCGATTTAGCCTGGGGACCAAAGGGGATATATAGTTCATGGGACAATATTGCCGCTGACTTCGAGCAACGAGACCAAGCCAAATGGGCCGCCCCGTGTGGATGGAATGATCTTGATGACCTGCTCATCGGGCACATTGCATACATTCCCTCCAATGAAATACCTCCAAATGTAACGATTGACAGGATAATGCCGCCGCCGCTGACTCCGGACGAACAATATACACAAGTGAGTCTTTGGAGCCTACTCGCGGCACCGCTCATTATTGGCGGCGACCTGACTACTCTTGACGATTTCTCGCTGAGTTTGTTGACCAATGATGAAGTGATTGCCGTCGATCAGGACTCGCTAGGGCGGCAAGCCACGGAAGTGTTTAGACGGGGCAAACTGTCCGTATGGGCAAAGAACCTCGAGGATGGGTCCGAGGCGGTCGGCCTCTTTAATTTCGGTGATGGCGAACAGGAGGTCGAGGCAAAGTGGGTCGATTTAGGCATCTCAGGAAGGCGTCCTGTTCGTGACCTTTGGAGGCGGAAAGATCTCGGAAGCTTCGATGGCGAGTTCCATGCACTTGTAGCACCGCATGGTGTAGTGCTGGTCAGGATTGCGCCAAAGAAAAAGTAGTCCCGGACAATGGAAGATGACCGTGAGTGAACCGTACGGGGAACGATTTCCAAAGATTGCAATCGAGATCTCGGTCCGGGTGACCTGACGCCCTAAATAGGGGTCTTTGGAACAATTGGACGGAAAGTCCGGTTAAGGGCGCAGGCTATAGCTGCGGCAAGAATCCGATAGACGGTAGCTTCTACGGTGCCGAAATGAGTGGCGATAACAGCGCGCGTAGTGCCTTCAGCGGCCAGCTTGAGAACACCGTGTTGGCGTTCCGCGTCGGTGGTTTGCGGCCTTTATCAGGCCTTGCGTCTTTTTGCATAACGCCCCGAATGAAGAGCCCGAACTCATCGCTCGCGAAGGACGAACGGCCACAACGCACGGAGCTGGGACGCGGACACATCGACTACAAGCCGATCCTTCTTGCGGCGGCCAAGGCCGCCATCCACGACTACTATGTGGAACAGAAGCCGCCGTTCCTCGATTTGTCTGCGATTGCGGCGGTAAAAGTTGATTACCAGTATCTGCGTGCCTTATAGAAACGCAGGTCTGCGTAGGGGCGAATGAATCGTAGAGAGTTTGGAAAGATGAGTGTGGGTGCAATTCTCGCATCGGCGTGGCTGCATGCGGCTGCGCAGGGCGTTGGCGCCGCAAACAAGGTGCGCTTTTCCTTCATGCTGTGGGCGCTCGAGAAGCAGGCACTCTTCGACCGATGTGTGGAATGGGTGGCCGAGGCAGGATACCGGGGCGTGGAACTGGTGGGTGAGTTCCAGAGTTGGTCGCCTGCGGAGGGAGCGGCAACCATGGCGAGGATGCGTAGCCTGGGGATGGTCTTCGATGCGATGAGTGGAGGGAAGG
>DATCDL010000177.1:0-17901 GCA_036510715.1 Acidobacteriaceae bacterium | reverse complement strand
ATGAGGAAACGTCTTATGTTCTCTGGCAGCGCCGCAGTAGTTTTTGGTTCTCTGCTGGTTGCATGGCGGATGATCATCCTTGCGTTTTCTGTGCCGAGTTGTCTGTTGCCGATACCGCTCGAGGTGGTGAAGGTAGCGTGGCGTCGACTGCCGGAGTTGTTGGCGTCGCTGATGATTTCGGCGGAGGCCGCAACGGGTGGGCTCGTGGCGAGCATTATCTTTGGAGTTCTGATTACCCTGATTTTCGCTCGCTCGCCATGGGCGCGGAAGATGTTTTTCCCGTATCCGATTCTCTTGCAGACCGTACCAATCCTCGCAGTAGCGCCGGTGATTGATGCCTTATCCCTTTGCAGGTCCGCCTTCGGGATGTTTGCCGTGGAGAGCCTGGTGCTGGTGATCCTCCTGCCACCGGAGCGAGCCGTCGACCCTGCCCAAAAATAAATTCCTCAAAAACGGGCCAAAATCAGCGTGTCAAGCCCCCAGGCACCCCACAATCGCGCAAAACCCGCATGAACACTGCCGATTCCTTCGAAAAATAGTTGGCATAGTTACCCCTCCCCACTCTCTACAATAGAAACAGGAGACAAATCCGGCAGCGACAGTCCGCTGCTCCGGCCTGCCCTCTCCTAAGTCCAGTGTTTGGCATATTTTGCGTCTAAGTCTTCTGCAATCGATATCTTACCGACAGAATTACCGTAACTTCTTCTGTTTCAGCATTTTGCCCGTAACCCGCTTGGATGCTGGATTTTACGGGATTTTGTGTCTGTAACTTGTTGATTCCAGAGATTACCCAGAAAACAGGGGGGGGTGGGGGGTAGGCCCCCGGCTGATCCCTGCGCGTTACCATGAACATGTGAACATCAAGCTCCAATCCCTCCCCGCCTCCGACTTCGTCTCTCCGCTCCTCGCCGTCTTCGCCATCGATACCGCTACAGCGAAAGACGCGCCCGCCGCCCCCGCCCTGCTCACCGGCTCCTCCGCCGTCACCGCCGCCGCCGCCCCCTGGCTCTCCTCCGGCGAGTTCAAAGCGACGCTCGGCGAGACGCTGCTGCTCCACTCGCCGACGGGCCTCAAGGCCGAACGCCTCCTCCTCATCGGCCTCGGCAAAGCTAAATCCCTCACGCCCCACGAGGTCCGCAAAGGTGCCGGCGTCGCGGTCCGTTTCGCCGGGCCACGCAACCTCCGCGATCTCGCGCTCGTCTTCCCAGAACATGAAGCTCTCCCCGCCGAGCTGACCGCACGTGCCGTCGCCGAAGGAGCTATCGTCGCCGACTTCGACATCGATTTTTACCGCAGCGACCGCAAGGACCAGAGCATCCACTCTGCCACCGTCCTCGCACCCGGAACGACGGCGGAAATCCAGCGCTCCTTCGACGAAGGCATCATCGTCGCCGAGGCACAGAACTTCGCCCGCACCCTGGTCAACGAGCCCGGCAACGTCCTCACGCCCACGGAGCTGGGCAAACGCACCAAAGCTATGTGCGACGAATTCGGCCTGCAGTGCGAAGTCCACTCCATCGACAAGATCCTGGAGCTCAAGATGGGAGCCTTCGCGGCCGTAACGCAAGGCTCCTCCGAACCACCCGCGCTCATCGTCATGCGCTACGAGCCCGCCGCTGCACCCGCAGCCGACGCTCCCGTCATTGGCCTCGTCGGCAAGGGCATCACCTTCGACACCGGAGGAATCTCCATCAAGCCCGCGGACAACATGGACAAGATGAAGTACGACATGGCCGGTTCAGCAGCGATGATCGGAGCCATGCGCGCCATCGCCCAGCTCAAGCCCAACGTCCGCGTCATCAGCGTTGTCTGCTCCTGCGAGAACATGCCCGATGGCAAGGCCTTCAAACCCGGTGACGTCATCACCGCCATGTCCGGCAAGACCATCGAGATCATGAACACCGACGCGGAAGGACGCCTCGTCCTGGCCGACGGCCTGCACTACGCCCAGACCCTCGGAGCCACGCACCTGATCAACGCCGCAACCCTCACCGGAGCCATCGGCGTCGCGCTCGGCCTGGTCAACGCTGGACTCTTCTCGAACGATGACACGACGACGCAGCAGTTCACTGACGCCCTCGCCATCTCCGGCGAGAAGTTCTGGCGCATGCCCTGCACCGACGACTACCGCGACCAGATCAAGTCCCAGATCGCCGACATCATGAACACCGGAGGTTCCCGCTACGGCGGTGCCACCACCGCAGCCATGTTCCTCAAAGAATTTGTAGGCGAAACACCTTTGGTTCCATGGATCCATCTCGACATCGCCGGAACCGCCTGGATCGACGACAACAAGCCCTGGCAATCCAAAGGCCCCAGCGGCGTAGCTGTCCGCAGCATCACGGAATGGGTCCGCAGCTACGCCAGATAGTCTCTTCCGCGTTTGCGGTTCGATCCTTGTGTGGTTCGATACTTCGACGCTCTTGGATCAGAAGGGAATCGACGGAAATTCGTTGCCGATTACCAGCTTCCGCGCTCCCCGAAGATGTCGATCACGTGGCCGAGGCGTTGAGCACCCTCCAGCCAGTTGCCCTGCAGATGTTGTTCCACTGCATCCGGATTTCCCGCGATAATTCCGGCGATGATGTCCTCGTGCTCCTTCACCGAGATGTGCAGGTTGGAGATGATTGAGCTGGCGTAGAGTCGCCAATAGCGTTCAGCCTGCGGTTCAATGGCGTTATGCAGTGCCAACAAGCGAGCTCCGGCGCCGGCCCTGATGATCAGTCGATGAAAGCTCCGATCCAGCTCAAAGATGTCGCCGGGACGACCACCGCGGCCATCTGCGATGCTGAGCAGGTTCTCGTTGATCGTGGTCAATTCTTTGGCGAGAGCGATACGCTTCGGCTCCGGGATCTGAGCTGCGCCGCGTCCGGCGATCCCTTCGATCCGCCCAATGATGAGATACAGTTCGTTGGCATCTTCCTTGGTGAGAGGCGCGACAATCATGCGCGACTTGCTGACCTGCCGCTGTTCGAGGACGTATCCCTCGCGCTGGAGCCAGTGGATGGCTCCCCGGACCGGCGTGCGGCTCATGTTCAGCCTCTCAGCCAGATCTGCCTCTACGATCCAGGTTCCGGGAGACATCTTGCCATGCACAATCAATTCGCGTATTTCTTGAAATGCGGTCAGTAGGCTGGTTCCGTGTTCTGCCTTGTCTCTCTTGTTGCCTGAGGCAGAGGATCGAGCGCGTCGCTTGAGTTGATGTTCCTGGGCCGGATTTGCTTGGCTCTTCGTTTTCAAAGATTTTCTCCCCACTCACTTTAGCGTATTCGTTTGATAATTAAGACATGATTCTTGATATTGAATGTATCCACAATCGTTTACAATTATGTATATGCAGAATTCCAGATCTTCTTTCAGGCAGCTTCAGGTGATTGATTCGCATACTGAGGGAGAGCCGACGCGGGTGGTGATCGCGGGCGGACCCGACCTTGGAAGCGGAGATCTTGAGGGCCGTTTGGATCGACTGCGTGAGCGGGATGATTCGCTCCGGAAGAGAGTCATCTTTGAGCCACGTGGATCGGAAGTGATCGTCGGAGCACTGCTATGCGATCCAGTCGATCCGGCACATGCCGCAGGAGTTATCTTCTTCAACGATGTTGGCTATCTGGGGATGTGCGGACATGGAACGATTGGCCTGGTGACGACGTTGGCTTACCTTGGGCGTATCTCGCCTGGCAAGCATGCGATCGAAACCCCCGTGGGTATTGTTCAGACAGAGTTGCATGCCGACGGCAGTGTCTCGGTGCAGAACATCCCGAGCTACTGTTATCGTGATGCCGTTGCCGTGGATGTGCCGGGATATGGCCATTTTATTGGCGATATCGCGTGGAGTGGTAATTGGTTTTTTCTGATTGGAGAGCATGCCTACGATCTGCAGGTAGAGAATCGTGCGGTGCTTGTCAGGGTCACGACCGCCATCAGGTCGGCATTGACGGAGTGCGGTATCACGGGGGCAGACGGTGCCTTGATCGACCATGTCGAACTTTTTTCTAAACCTGTTGATCCTTCCAATTCGAGTCGTAACTTTGTCCTTTGCCCCGGTGCATCGTTCGATCGCTCCCCTTGTGGCACTGGAACAAGCGCGAAGATGGCATGTATGCATGCAGGCGGGACACTTGAACCGGGAATGACATGGCGTCAGGAAGGCATTCTGGGGACGGTGTTTGTGGGCTCCGTAGAGGTTGAGGCCAAGGGCGCCCATCCGACGTCTACGCAGGGTCAGGCGGTGATTCCCACGATAACGGGACGCGCCTGGATTACCGCTGAATCGACGTTGCTATTCGATCCATCGGATCCATTCCAAGAGGGGATAGCTATCTGATGCAAGGGGACATGCACTCATTTGACGTCATCCTCCTGGGCGCTGGCATCGTAGGGTGCGCCTGTGCGCGTGAGTGCACCCAGGCCGGTCTGCGTGTCGCGATCATTGAGCCCGAGGTTGTCGGCGGTGGAGCAACAGCCGCAGGGATGGGGCATCTTGTTGTCATGGACGATTCACCCGCGCAGCTCGCGCTCACGAGATACTCAAGATCACTGTGGATGGAACTCCTGCCCCAGCTTCCATCGACGGTCGAATATGAAACACGGGGTACGGTGTGGGTTGCTGCGGACGCGGAAGAGATGGATGAGGTTCACGCCAAGCATGAGATCTATGCGGCGGCTGGGGTGCGTTCCTCTATCCTCGATGCGGGCGAGCTTGCACTCGCAGAGCCTAACCTGCGCCCTGGTTTTGCGGGCGGTCTTCTGGTCCCGGAGGACGCTGTCATTTATCCACCCACCGCCGCTTCCTACTTTCTTCAAGAGGCGATTCGGGGGGGTGCGGTATTGCTTCAGGGACACGCAGCGATCAGCGCTGGAAACGGCACGGTCTCTCTCAGCAATGGGGCCAAGTATGCTGCACCGCACATTGTGGTGGCGACCGGAGCCGATCAGCGGTTGCTGCCCTGGCTGAAGATGCAGCGTCGCAAGGGCCACCTGCTCATCACGGATCGCTATCCGGGCTTCGTCCATCATCAACTTGTCGAGCTTGGCTACTTGAAGAGCGCTCACAAGACTACTGAAGACTCCGTGGCTTTCAATATTCAACCGCGACAGACGGGGCAGTTGCTCATTGGCTCTTCGCGTCAGTTTGGCAATGAAGATCCTGCGATCGAAGACGATATTCTCAGGAAGATGTTGGATCGGGCCTGTGAGTACATGCCTGGACTTGCACATATTTCTGGCATTCGTGCGTGGACTGGATTTCGCGCAGCAACACCTGACAAGTTGCCGCTTATTGGTCCGACCGAAGACGCTTCTATATTTCTGGCAGTTGGCTTTGAGGGCCTCGGTATCACCAACGCACCTGGCGCGGCACGCCTGGTTGTCGATCATCTGCTTGGGCGGAGGTCCGAGATCGACGCATCGCTCTACTTGCCCGTGCGCATGACGTATCCGGAGATGGCCCATGCCTGAGGGTGCAACAGCGACGAAGACTGTGATGATCTGGATTAATGGCAGCGCGTGGAATGTGCCGGAGGGTTCGGTTGTCGGCGCAGCCATGCTGGCTGCCGGAGAGCCCTGCAGAAAATCAGTTTCAGGAGAGCCTCGGACCGCGCTCTGCGGGATGGGCGTATGTTTTGAATGCCGTGCGGTGATAGACGGCGTCTCTCAACAACGAACTTGTCAATTGGTGTGTCGCGATGGCATGCATGTGGACACGCAGTCATGATCTCAAAGGCGCAACATGCAGACGTGCTCGTCGTAGGAGCTGGCCCCGCCGGCATGGCTGCTGCGATTGCTGCGGCGACCCATGGCTGCAGAGTGTTGGTGCTCGACGACAATGCTGCGGCGGGCGGCCAGATTTGGCGTAAGGGTATCGCAGATCGGTCGGAGTCCAAAGTGCGGGACTCGAAGCAAGCAGCTCTGCGAGCGGCTTTCCGTGCATCTGGCGCCGAGCTATTGCCAGGACGCCGCGTGGTTGATGCGCCGCGGCAAGGCATTTTGCGGACGGTTGTTGACACTCCAGCAGGTCCCATAGCGGAAAGCTTCGCCTGGGATCGCCTGATTCTGGCTACGGGCGCGCGTGAGCGGTTCCTTCCTTTTCCCGGGTGGACGTTGCCGGGCGTGGTCGGTGCAGGGGGGCTTCAGGCTCTTGTGAAAGGGGGCTACCCGATTGCAGGAAAGCGGGTAGTTGTTGCAGGTACAGGACCGCTGCTGCTTGCAGTCGCGGCACATCTCCGGCACGATGGCGCGACTGTAGTGAGCATTGCGGAGCAGGCGGCACTTCGTCAGCTCGTGCCATTTGCAGCAAGCATGTGGTCGCATCCAGCCAAGTTGAAGCAGGGAACTCGTTACCGTAGAGCCTTGGCAGGCGTTCCGTATCGCATCGGTTGGTGGCCAGTGGCGGTTGAGAAGGCTTCCTCAGGAATTCTAGTGCGGTTGACCAATGGGAAGCGCACTGTAGACGAGCCTTGTGACCTGCTTGCGTGTGGCTTCCATCTGGTTCCCAATACGGAGCTCGCCGAATTGGTTGGCTGCAAGCTGAACGGTGACGTTGTGGAAGTGAACGAGCAGCAGCACACAACAGTTGCCGGAATTTTCTGTGCGGGTGAGCCCACGGGAATTGCCGGTCTCGACGCTGCGCTGGTGCAAGGGGAGATTGCGGGCCTGGCGGCCGCTGGCCACACCGAACAGCTGTCGAGCCTGAGCAGAATGCGGGCAAAGGAATGTGCCTTTGGTCAGCGATTGAATGCAGCCTTTCGCTTGAGATCTGAAGTCACCTTGCTCTCTGCTCCTGACACCATCGTCTGCCGATGTGAGGATGTGACCTTCTCTCGGTTGCAAGGGCACTCTTCGTGGACTGAAGCAAAATTGCAGACTCGGTGCGGGATGGGGCCGTGCCAGGGACGTATCTGTGGCCCCGCTGTGCAGAGCTTGTTCGGCTGGCGCGCCGCTTCTGTGCGTCCACCTATCTTTCCAGTGCCGATCAGTGCATTCGGTAACAACGACAGCGATTCTTTAGAAGAAGTAAATGCATTTCAGGAGACACAATGAACTGGTTCGGAGTAATGCCCGCGATGACCACCCCCTTCGACAGCAACCTCGCCGTCGATCACAGCGTTCTTGCACGCCATGCAACATGGTTGCTGGAGAACGGTTGCACTGGCCTGGTCATGCTTGGGTCGCTGGGCGAAGGTGCGACGCTGGAGCACGCAGAAAAACTCGCAATTTTGAAGACCGCCGTGGACGTATCTGCTAAGAAGCAGACGCCGGTCGTAGCGTCGATTTCCGCGCTCTCAACAGCGAATGCAGTGGAGCTTGCTCGCGAAGCGGAGGGTGCGGGTTGCGATGGCCTGATGGTTCTGCCTCCCTATGTCTACACGTCTGATTGGCGGGAGATGAAGCATCACGTTGCAGAGGTGATTGCTGCGACGAAGCTGCCCTGCATGCTTTACAACAACCCCGTCGCTTACAAGACAGACTTTTTGCCGGCGCAGATCAAGGAGTTGGCTGCTGAACACAAGAACCTGGTGGCCGTGAAGGAATCGAGTGCCGACGTGCGTCGCATCGCGGCGATTCGTGAAGTGCTCGATGAACGCCTAACGATTTTTGTGGGCGTCGACGATGTGTTGGTCGAAGGTGTGAGCGCCGGTGCCAGGGGATGGGTAGCTGGCCTGGTGAATGCGTTTCCGGCGGAGTCGGTTGAACTCTTCAACCTGGCGCTTGCCGGACGTCACGAGGAGGCTTTTGCACTCTATCGCTGGTTCCTGCCGCTTCTTCGAATGGACACCGTGCCGAAGTTCGTCCAGTTGATCAAGTGGGTTCAAGGTGAAACAGGCACGGGCTCCGCTACCGTCCGTGCGCCGCGTCTGGAGATCCACGGCGCTGAGCTTGTGGAGGCGCAGCAGGTACTGAAGATTGCGCTCGCAAATCGTCCGACAATCAAATCGACGGCCTTCCCCAAACTGTAGGAGACTTGATCTGTAGGAGATTTGATCCATGAGTGCTGAAGAGGTATCACCGGTTGAATTATTGGGGCGCTCTCTCGTTGCAGGGGGCGTCACGGCAAAGTGTGGCACGGCATTTAGCGGCTATTCCCCCCAGGATGGTCGCGCGCTGGAGCCAACGTTCTACTCCGCGACAATCGATGATGTGGATCGTGCCGTCTCTGCGGCTACGGATGCGTTTGCTGTTTTTGCTGCAACATCTGGACAAGAGCGTGGCCGCTTTTTGCGTGCCATTGCGGACGGCATCGATGCGTCCGCATCCGAGCTGATTGAGCAGGCGCATCTAGAGACGGCGTTGCCGAGGCCTCGCCTCACGGGCGAAGTTGCGCGCACCAGCGGACAGTTGAGGCTCTTTGCTCAAGTCGTCGAAGAAGGCTCATGGCTGATGGCGCGAATCGATACGGCCGATCCTGCCAGGACACCGCCCAAGCCTGATATTCGCTCCATGCTACGACCGCTGGGTCCCGTCGCTGTCTTCGGCGCGAGTAATTTTCCTCTCGCCTTTTCTGTCGCGGGAGGGGACACGGCATCTGCGTTTGCCTCTGGGAATTGCGTCATCGTTAAAGCACATTCAGCGCATCCTGCAACGAGTAAGATCGTAGGCCGGATCATCCTGTCAGCAGTGCAGGCTAGTGGTCTTCCAGCAGGGATCTTCTCGCTTCTCTTCGACAGTGGTTACGAAATTGGCGCTGCACTGGTGCAGCATCCGGGTATCCGCGCCGTTGGTTTTACGGGCTCCTTCCGGGGCGGCCGTGCCTTGATGGATCTTGCGGCGACTCGCCCGGATCCTATCCCGGTCTATGCCGAGATGGGTAGTACGAATCCTGTGTTCATTCTTCCCGGCGCATTGCAGGAGCGCGGCGAGCAGCTCGCTGAAGGACTCTATGGGTCTTTTACGCTCGGTGGTGGACAGTTCTGTACCAAGCCGGGCATGGTGTTCGTTGACGCCAAGCGCTCGGCTCCATTCGCCGAGCGGCTGAGGAGCACAACGGAAAAAGGCTCCGCATTCCAGCTCCTCACCGGCGGCATTGCATCCGCCTACAAGAAAGCTCTGGCCCACCGCGAGGCTCTGCGAACGGCCGCAGGACAGACGTCCGAGGTTGGCTTTTCTGCACAGCCTATATTGCTCGAAACCACCGTAGAGGACTTCTTCTCCGACCCCTCACTCTCAGAAGAAGTCTTTGGGCCGACAACCCTTCTGGTTCAGTGCAGTAATGCAGAACAGATGATCCATGCTGCCCAGGGACTGCAAGGTCATCTCACCGCGACCATCCTCGGAACGGAGGAAGACCTCGAACAGCATGCCGAGTTACTGCGCATCCTTGAGACGAAGGTCGGCCGGGTCATCTTCAACAGCTTTCCAACGGGTGTCGAAGTCTGCCACGCCATGGTGCATGGTGGTCCCTATCCTGCGACGTCCGATGGACGTTCGACCTCGGTTGGAAGCCAGGCCATCTTCCGGTTCGCGCGACCGGTGGCGTACCAGGGACTGCCGCAATCGGCGCTTCCGGCAGCGTTGCAGGATGCTAATCCGCTAGGCATTCTGAGGTTGTGGAATGGTGCCTGGACGACGGACGCAAAGGCTTAGCTCGAGTCAGACGGTTGATGATAAATGGTGGGCGAGACAGGGATCGAACCTGTAACCCCGGACTTAGAAGGTCCGTGCTCTATCCAATTGAGCTACTCGCCCCCGTGGAGTTACTTGTCGGAAGAAGGGTTCTGCCCGAGGTGGCGGACGCGCAGGGGGTAGGCATCCGTTGAGTCGATTGTAGCGGAGCCGCGAACTGGTTCAAGCTCTTTGCCGCGAAGGAGATCGACGATGTCCTCCATCGCTAACTCCCAGCGGCGGCGTGCGATCTCGGGCTCAGGGCCGAGGGCAGTGATGTAGAGAGTGAAGGCAAAGCCTTCGAGGGGGCCGCTGAGGTCGAGGAGCGCGGGGCGGAGAACGCACTGGAGCGCGGCTTCTGGATGCTGGAGGCGCTGGGCGCGGCGCATGATGCGGTCGAGGCGGTCCTGCTGCTGGTGAGCGGAGGCGAAGACGGAACGCTCGCGCCAGAGGAGGTCGATGTAGCTGGCGAAGCCGAAGAGGGCGTCCTCTTCAGCGAGCATGAGTTCGAGACGAAGAGCTTCGAGGGCTTCAGCGTGATCGGTGCCGGGGAGGGTCCAGGTGTCGCACTTGGCGGTGAGGAAAGGGGAGCGGGTAGCGTTGAGGGAGCGGAGGGCACGGGCGAGGGTGGGGTTGTGCTCGATTTCGGAGATCTCTGCGATGTCGTAGGGATTGGTCCGGAGATCGAAGAAGCGTGAACCGGTGTCCGGGGCAGACGGGTTCTCAGACCAGGGGACGATTAGCGTCGGTGCTTCGTGCGAACACTCGGCGGTCCATTCAGAGAGCATGAAGCTTTAGGATACGTCAGGCGTGGACTTGAGCGTGAGCCAGGACGAAGCGGAGGGCTGTCTGCTCTGCCCAATAGCCGTCGTCGTGGGTGGAACGATCGGGCGAGGCGAGGAAGGCGCAGTGGCCGCCGTGTTCAGTTTCGAGCAGGGTGATGTGGGGATTGGCTGCGATCTTGTCCCGGGTTTCGGTGGTGAAGCGGATGAAGGGATCGTCGCTGGCGTGGAGGATGAGAGTGGGGATGATGATGTGGTCGAGGACGCGGGCGGCGGCGGCGCGGAAGTAGTAGTCATCGGCGGAACGGAAGCCGGAGTAGAGGGCGGTGATGCGGTCGTCGAACTCGCGGAGAGACGTGATGTTGGAGGCGCGTTGGGGATCGAAGGCGCGAGGGAAGAACATGGTCTTGCGGCGAAAGCGCTTGAGCAGAGCGCGGAGGAACTTGCGTTCATAGATGCGGTTGTGTGGTTCGTGGAGAGCGTCGGCGGAGGCAGCCAGATCGATTGCAGGGGAGACGCCGATGACCGAGTGAAGTTGTGGAGGTGCGGAGGAGCCGAGGTCGCCGGCGAGCTTGAGAACCAGGTTTCCGCCCATGGAGTAGCCAATGAGGGCTACGGATTGGAGGTGCTCGGTGGCGATGAAGTAGCGAAGGACGTGATCGACGTCGGAGGAGAGGCCGGAGTGGTAGAGGGTGGGGGAGAGGCGCGCCATGTCAGCGTAATTACGTCCGCCGCAGTTGCGCATGTTCATACGGACGACGTTGCAGCCGGCGAGCCAGAGCTTGTTCGCGTTGCCGATGACGTACTGGGACCGCGAGGAGCCTTCGAGGCCGTGGAGGATGATCGCGGTGGGACGGGAAGGACGGTCGGGGAGGGGTTGCCAATCGCACTCGCACAGGATCTGGGTAGCGATCTGAGAGCCGTGCGCGGGAGAAACCTGGACGAGCTGCGCGGTGGGCGCGGGTAGAGCGTTGTGGCGCGGAAGGAAGTTGCCGAAGATGGTCTGGAGATGGGCGTTGGCGAGCCAGGGACGCGGGTGGAAGGGCGGGTAGCCTGCGGGCCATGGCGTTTGTGGATCGGGGGCTTGGATTGGGGCGGAGCCGGAAGTCATTTGCGACCTGCGGCTTTGACCAGAAGTGCGGAGGCGTTGAGGGCTCCTGTGGGTTCGTCCTCGTGCTTGAAGTAGACGTAGAGCTCGGCGTTGGCGGCGAGCTTGGTGAAGCGCCTGGCGAATGCGGAGAGTTCGGTGGGGGTATATCCACCGTCGCGGCGCAGGCGGTAGCAGCGGAAGTTGGCGGTGGCGATGTCGGGGGTTGCGAGATCGTCGCTTTCGGCGATGCAGAGGGCGACGTTGTGTTTGAGGAGGACTTCGTAGGTGGCGTTGGTGAACCAGCTGGGGTGGCGGAACTCGAAGGCGCTTTGGAGATGGGGATTTTCGGCGAAGACGGTGAGGCTGAGAAAGGCGTCGAGCCGAGAGTCGTCGGCGGCGAAGTTGGGTGGGAGTTGGAAGAGGAGAGGGCCGAGCTTGCCGGCGTTGTGAGCGGGGATGATGGAGGCGATGAACTCGGCTAGTGTGGCCTGGCTTTCGCGCAGGCGCTGAAAGTGGGTGATGCGTTGCGGAGCTTTGAAGCTGAAGCGGAAGTTTGGCGGTGCGGCGTCGAGCCAGCCTTGCAGTTGCGTCGCGGTGGGGAGAGTGCGGAAGGTGTAGTTGACCTCGACCGAGGTGAGGTGTGCGGCGTAGAAATGGAGGAAGGCGCGGGAGGGGACGTCGGCGGGATAGAAGCCGGGCTTCCAGGTGGGGTAGGCCCAGCCGGAGGTTCCGACGAAGAGATTTGGCGGGGAAGGCGCGAGGGCGGAGGCGGCGGCGGGGATGATCTTAGGTGCGCGCGGCAAACTGGACTCGCTAAGCAATCTGGTGGCTCGACATGCGGTGGACGGCGCGTCGGGGTGAGCGATTGCAGGAAGAGGATTGGGGCGGCTAGTGGGGGTCGAACCCACGACATCCGCTGCCACAGAGCGGCGTTCTGCCACTGAACTATAGCCGCCGTATCGAGTTCGATTGTAGCATCCTACGAAGTAGAAGCGAAGAGGGAGCGTGCGCGATGGCGGTGAGGGCGACAGAACCAGAGATTTTGCCACCGGGCAGGCGAGGGGATGGCGTGCGGCCGCGCATGGGTGGAGGGGGTGGAACGTTTCGGGATGAGAACCTGGATCTGCTGTCGCGGATTCTGGATACGTGGTTTCGCATTCCGGGAACGAACGTTCGGTTTGGGCTGGATGGGATTATTGGATTTATTCCGGGATTTGGCGATGTGCTGGGCGGGCTGGCAAGCTGCATTATTGTGCTGGCTGCGTATTTCCGCGGAGTTCCGATGATTACGATTGCAAGGATGGTCGCGAACCTTGGGATCGAGGTGGGGGTGGGACTGGTGCCGTTTTTAGGGAACCTGTTTGACATTGGTTGGAGAGCGAACCGGCGAAATTATCACCTGCTGGAGCGGAGTCTTGTGGCGTCGCACCGGGATACGGCGCGCGACTGGTTGTTTATGGGACTGCTGGGATTTGGGTTGCTGGCGCTGGCGATGCTGCCGTTCCTGTTGCTGGTGTGGATCGGTGGATCGTTATTGCACTCTTTGCATGCGCCGGGATGGCGATGAGTTGGTATCATAGGATTGTCGGGGCGTAGCGCAGCCTGGTAGCGCATCTGCTTTGGGAGCAGAGGGTCGGGAGTTCGAATCTCTCCGCCCCGACCAACATAATTCATTAAGAATCATGCAGATGCGGCGATTTCTCCTAGCGCATCTGCTTTTTTTCGCTACAGCACTGTAGTCGGAATTGTGACGGTGCGATCCTCCGAGGATTTCTTGTTGAGAATCTCACTTATTTTCCTGAGGTGCGCCCTCAAATTTGTTCACAACAATCACGACCGAACGCTCGTACTGAAATCTCTTAGGAGTTGCCAGTAGACGGGTGCGCGGAAGTACGAGTTTCAAATGCCGAGGGTCAGCGCGACGGCTGGCGATTGCGAGAGCTGATATCGATGTGTAACCAATCGCAACTGGCCTTTAACGAAATACTGACCTCGTTCCCAACGGTAGCGCGTGACACGACGACCTGTCGCGGATCGAGATTTATTTTTGCTTCCTGAAACGCCAGCGCGAGTGCGCGATGTAGCCGCTTCACGTAAACCCTCACAATCGACCGGGAAATGCCTCTCGTTGCAGTGGCCCGGCCGGTTGCATTTGCGCCATGTTGCCTGTAGAAGTCATCCGCACGGATTCCCATCTCTATTTGCCGAGCACTGTGGGGGAGTCGGGAATGGCAGGCGAGAAAATTGAACAGAATCCTCAGTGCGAGCGAAAGGCGCAGGTGATATTCGCGTCCACGATGTATGAGATAAACGGCGGCGATCTCTTCTCCGGGCAAGCAATAGGTTTCTGGCATCCGAAAGCGATGCACAATTCGAAAATGGGGCCCTGCCGTGCGGAGAGCCTTAATCTCCGCAATCAACAGGTCCACCTTATAAAGGACACCCGAAAGATTATTCCTCTGCGACATAGCGCGCCCCCATTCGCTCAACCCGAATCTCGAATTCAAGACCACGGCTAACCCTTGATACGCAGAGGAAAGGAGGGGCAGTAACTAAGGTAGCTTGGGCTACCGCCTGTTGCAGGTCGTGAAGTATTTTGAGCCATGCGCGTTCGCAATCGGACATGCTGAGAATTACCAAGTCAAAACCACACGTGACGTTTCGCAACGCCCTTACCGCATTCTCAACACTGATTGCGCGAACTACGGTTAGACCGCGCGACGCTAGCAGCGAGCCCAGCTGAGTCGCGTGACCGGCGTCGTCGTCAATGAGCAGAGCCCTAGGCATCCCGGGCCTCCCCATTGACGGGCCCGAGTGCTTGCAGGGGACGCACAAGGCTGATTTCTTTTCTCGCCGCAAGATCGTACATTGACCGCTCGTTGAAATGGACTCCGAGCTCAGCCGCCATCCAGCGATCTTCCACGCACACCACTACGTCGAGCACATGGACGCCGCGATCCTTATCGGGCCAAGTACCGACCGCGTGATCCGGCATCCTCAATAACGACAGGTTATCTAGTATGAATGCGAAGATCTGCCACGCTGAAGGCGGCGACTTCAATTCAACTGAACGTGTCGGATAGATCGACACAGCAAAGAGCTTTTTCCCGGCCATGTCACCCTCGACCAGGCTCACCGTCGATCCGCCAGCGTCCTCATGCAATGAGGACACGGCATCTGCAGCATCCACAATCCGAGAAGCCAAGGATTCATCAATAGGCAGTACAAGACCGCCATGCTCTTGACATGTTGAATCAACGGCGGTAAAACTACGAGGATCGTAATAGAGAGAGGAAAAATAGCCTGATGTAACTGAAACAGCAGCACTTTCACTGCGATTGAACGCGGTGGAATCGTGTAACGTGGTCGCCATAGCTTCTCCTATGGTGGGCACGTCTCGCGAAACTGCGAGATATAAGCCGGTGGTGTTTTGCAGACACCCCCGGCTTTTTCATGCCTCACACGAAACACGGTAAGCAGAAATGTCTGAACGTTCTTCCCCAAGGGTGTAAGACTTTCTGAGTAATTCTGAATTCTCGATATCCAGGCGGTCACTATGCGTTGGAAGATAGGCGAGTGCGAGTTCGACTCGGTCAGAAATGAAATCACGAATGATTTGGGCGTTTCTCAACTAGGCGAAAAGGATGCCATTCTCCTCGAAGCCTTCGTGCAAGGGTTTGGGTCCAAGCTCAACAAAGACGACCTCATTCAAAAGGTCTGGCCAGAAACAGGCTCCGAGAAAAGTTTCCACACATCGATCAAGCTATTACGCGATGCGTTCGGCGGGGATCGCTACTCTTATATCCGTGCCGGTCCATTTCGGCTGCTAAGGAAACCGGTGCTCATAGAGGATGATGTATCAGCGACGACCCCGAGTGCAGCTCTCAGCGTTCATCAACCGTCACTATCTGAACCATCAAAGGAAGCCACGGCCAGCGCACCAAAAGACTTCACACTCATTGTCGATGGAATGATTATCAACTCAGTTGCCGAGTTGCTGGTCGATGATCCAGAGACTGAACATATTCGGCAGATCTGCGCATCATCCTATGAGCGCTCACTGGAAGACCTCGCGTTCGCCACTGTTTACGCTTCCCATCTCGTGACCGGAAGAGACTTTCGAGCAAGCCTTACCACTCCGGACCAGCCTGGGCAAGAAATAGCCGCTCACCTTGGCGAAATATGTCTTCAGCGGGCCTATCCGACCAACATCGGCAACGGCCATTTGCTTCTCGATAAGAAGGTTTGCGATGGTATCCGGAAAGACATCCGGACATTGGCGAGCTGTGTAATAGACAGAAGCCTCACCCACTTCTTTCGAGACTATATGTTGCGTGAAGCGGCTAAACATCTCGGAACCGATGACAGTCTCTTTTACGAAGACCTCGATCCTGTAAAGTACGCGTTTAACGTCAAGAGGGCGTACTACACGAACCGGCAGCTTCAAGATGAACTCGGGAAAGCGACGGATCATCTCGTACGGTTTTTACCCAAACACCCTGGTAATCCCGACCATCCATACGCTAGGAATGCGTTGCGAGAATTTGCCACCCGGAATGTCTTGAGTCTTATCACCATCATGTGGGAAGCGGAGGAGTTCCGAGAGCTGACCAATGCTAAGAAAATGCCTCATGTCCTGCGCGCACTAGTTCTGATGAGAAGGACGAGTGGTGATACAAAGCAACAGGAGTATGTTCGCGACTTGGTCGTCCAGTACGCACTGACCGCCGCCTTAAGACACACGCCAAGAAAGAAGAAGTACACACTGATACAAGCGCTACTGAACCTCCGCGACGATTCCCCATTTAAGGAGATTCGCGAGATTTTGAATCGGCACCATTTAATACTTGTGGAACCCGGCATTCACAAAGAAGAAGAAGCCAGCCGAGCACTAAAAGAACTCAAGAGACTCGCTACCCCAGCATCAGCGGACTCCGACGTGATTCACTTATCGCATAGCTCCGTGCTCAGGGCCTGGGATGGCACTAGAGCCGGGGAGTATGAATATGAACTCTATAGGGTGTTCCCGGAGCTTAATTCTGCCAGAGTCTGAGAGCGCGCAGGAACTCAAGACGCGCGCTTGACACGCGCCCGCCCCAACGTGCGTGGGGCAAGATTCTGTGTAGAACCCCAGACTACTTGACGATGAAAGCCGTTTCGTCGGCCTCTCTAGGAAATGGCGGCCCGTAATTTGGCAACGCCACTGAAGAGGCCGGCGAAACGGCTCGCGGAATAACGCCGTGCCATGACTTATTCCGGAGGTAAACCGTGCCTCTCATGCAGACTCCAGTACGCGAAGCCCACGGAAACAGCGTCAAAGATCGTCATGCCCGAGCGCTCCGGTTGCCATGTCTTTCGCTTCGGCGGCAACCTCCAGAGAAGCTGCGGGAATATCCCGGCGAGGATCACGGCAATCTCATACTTGGTTTCGCCGACGAGACCTCGAAACGCATCTCTGACCTCCAGTCTCCCCATGAAGCGCACAGGAATCGAATACTCGGACGCCTTGCGTCTAATAGTAGTCAGCAGCAACCGTTCCTTGGAACTGTAAGCCATCCTGGTTCTTCGCGCCCTCTTGATGACAATCGTGGCCGGAGCGAACATCTTAACCAATAAGGCTATTCGCTCACTCGCCACGGCCCCGTCTCCATGTTTGCCAAATGGACGCGTGCTCACGCCATAGTCAAGCAATCGTCGTGGCATTTCGAGGACTGCGTAGCCAAATCGCAATCCGCGAAGATCTATGGCCAATATCCGAGGTCCATGAGACGTTTCAAGCATCTGTTCGGATCGATTCTGGGTTTCTGCGCTCCCACAACCATTCCAACTTGCGAGCTATTGGAGTCGCACTTCGACCCTTCACGGCACTTTGCTGGAGAACGTCCTCCATCTTGTCGAGACGATCCTCGATGTTCGCCTCCACGGTCTGATAGAGTCCTGGGAAAAGTTCCGAGAGCGGCACATGAAATATGACCTCATAGCCCACCGCTATCAGTAGGCCGGGAATGGTACTAGACCGTTCGTGCCGAGAAACCTGAATTTCAGTGAGGTAACCAAGAATCTGCGCCAGCTCCTGCTGGCTGAGACCGCTCTTTCTTCTGTGAGTTCGGAGGTAGTTCGCGACTGGTTCTCGTGTCATGTCTTTATTTTTCAAAGACCGGTACTTTCGACCTTTGCCTTAAGCCTAACAATCGCTCGGCGTGTCTCAAGATGGGTATATCTGCGCGTCGAGTCGGGTTCTCCAACCTCCTGGGGATCCTCTTAACAAACAAACCTTAGAGTCCCGTCGTTTGCTTACATAGCCAGAGGTGAGTGTGTGAATAAACTCTGGAAACGCTCTGCATTCAGAACCAAGATACTGAGTCGCATGATCGAGAGCCATTCAGTCACGCAAGAAAGCTAATCTTGGAATACATATACTGCGCTTGTAAG
>DATCDL010000176.1:0-19864 GCA_036510715.1 Acidobacteriaceae bacterium | reverse complement strand
GAAGATCGTGCGGCGTCTTGTTCGTGCTTGCAACGTCGCCTGTAATGCCAACCACGTCCAGCATCTCGATCAAACGGTCGTGCGCTTCAGGATGCTGTCTGGGGTCGCGGAAGATCGTAAGTTTCGAGCCAAGGTCTGCCGGGGTTATCTCCTTTAGCTTTGCTAACGGATCGTTGGATTTCATGCACACTACGAGGCGACTCTGCGTAAAGGGATATGCCTTGAGTCCCGCGCCACTAGCGGGAAGCGTCACCAATGCAGCGTCAATCTCCCCACTTTCAAGCATGAGCAAGAGGTCTACAGGATCGCCACTCTTCGGCTTGATCTCGCACGATGGAAAGAGCGATGTGTGGATGGAGCAAACCATCTCGTACAGCGCATGGTCTACGAAGGAAGAGAACCCCAGTCGCATCGGCACGAACGTCACGCGATGTAACGCGCGAGCCATGCCAATCATTTCGTCCCGCATCCTCAGAAGTTCACGACCGCCGGTTATCAATATCTCTGCGGCAGGAGTCGCGCGAACGCCCTTGTGATCGCGCACCAGTAGGGGTACCTGCATCACGTCTTCAAGGTCTTTAATCTGAATGCTGAGGGAGGGCTGCGAGAGATAAAGGCGTTTCGCGGCGACGCTTATGTTTCCTGCTTCTGCGACCGCAATGAGGTTCTTGAGTTTCTTTAACTCTACGAGGTCTGACATCTTACGGGGCCCGCTTTCTTGTGATCGTTCATGCTCTGAGTCGATGCGCTAAGTGCGGCCACAAGTCAAGCCCAACGTTATGCAATTGTCGGCCTGGGTACCTGCAAAGTCAACACGCTGGAGGTCAACAATGATCGAAACAGCTCAGAACTGAGGCCATAGTCGCAGACTATGGCTGTCGACAAACGGCCATAGTCAGAAAGTATTGGACAGGACTCCCTACTGGCCCGAGGGTATGAGTATGCCGGGAAACACCGAGATACTGGCACACGGCACCCGTGAAGGCGAGGACCACCCAAATGACTTCAGCAGAGAGAATGGCGACGGAAGATATGAAGAGCCCAGCGATGTCCGTGCTGGTGAGAGCGGTCGCCGGCGAAGTGGCATCATTGCTCAGGCTGGAGTTTGCTCGCCTCGCTCCTTCCGATGTTCAACCCGTCTTGCTGAACGTCAAGCAAGCTGCCGTATATCTGGGGCGAACAGAGCAATCCGTTCAACACCTCATCTTCCAGCGTGATCTCCCCGTGGTGAGGATGGGACGCAGGGTGCATCTGCATCGCCGGGACCTGGATAACTGGATCGAAAAGAATAAATACTAGACCGGCGACGCACTAGCATATCTGGTACAGTTCTGGTATGGCTACGAATTCATACGGCAGTGGCACAATCTTCCAACGCGGTGCTATCTGGTGGGTTCAGGTCTGCGTCGATAACAAGAAAATACGTCAGTCGAGCAAATCACCGAAGAAGTCGGAAGCAATCAAGCTGCGCGACAAGCTCCTGGGCAAGAAGCACCGCAGGGAGATCACTGGTGGGCCAGCAGAGAGTGTTCTGATCGCTGAACTGTTGGATGACACCCTCAAGAGCGACATAGAAGAGTCAACACGGTATATCTGGAAACTTGTTGTCGAAAAGAACCTCCGACCGTTCTTCGGCAAGATAAAGGCGGCTCGGCTCTCTACCGATCAGTTGGACGATTACCGTGAGAAGCGCATTGCAGAAGGGCGGAGTCATTCCACTGCAAATCGTGAATTATCCATCCTGCGCACGGCTTTCCACAACGGGCGAAAGCGTAGCCCTCCGAAGGTTCGTATTGTTCCCTACTTCCCAATGGTGAAGGAGACAACGATTCGTAAAGGGTTTCTCTCCGATGAGATTTACACAAAGCTGCGAGACTCGCTGGAGCATGAGTTGAAGCCTCTATTTGTCAGCGCCTATGTCACGGGAATCCGCAAAGGAGAACTCCTGCCGATTCAGTGGCCACAGGTGGACTTTGATGGTGGGGTTATTGCCCTGGAACGCGATGAGACGAAGGGTCGTGAGGCGCGTACAGTTCCGATCCTCGATGGCGACATGCAGGATTTACTTCTTGCCTCCAAGAAGGAACGCGACGAATCATGGCCGGAGTCGCCATGGGTATTCAACCGTGGCGGGGAGAGGATCAAGGACTTCCGGGGTGGCTGGGAGAAGGCATGTAAGGAGGCTGGCGTCCCTGATCTAAACTTCCATGACCTTCGCAGAACCGCCGTTCGCAATATGCGGCGCGATGGCGTACCGCAAGTGATACGGATGAAGATCAGCGGCCACAAGACAGACTCAATGGAGCGTCGGTATAACATTGTCGATGACGATGATCTTGCGGTCGCAAAGGAGTTCATGGAGCGCGGTATGAAACTACGAAAGAGTGCAGCTGTACTGTGACAGTTTTGTGCCAGTTGTACGAAATGCCGCGATACCGAGCGATACACAGCATCCAATGGAATCAACAACATAACACTGCGCGATACCCCGTGATACACTCGTTTATAGCTTGAGGTGCTAGCGCCGCAAGGCATAGGGGTTCAAGTCCCCTCCTCCGCACCAATACTTCAGAATCAATGATTTACAAGAAGGCCAGCCGGAAAAGGCTGGCCTTCTTTTTGATTTCTGCGGTGGTTGCGTGGCTCTTCAATCTTCCGGCGTCGATCGAGCGTCCGCGGACAGATCTGGTGGGGCGAAGAAGATCGGGTACAAACGCGCCCCAATCTGATCCACGCCGGTCGATTCGAGATCGAAAAAGTCGACCTCATTTGAGCCTTCGTGGAGCCAGCTTCCCGGCAGATAGAGTGCTCCTTGCGGACCGATGTACCAGGCTCTGCCCAGGGGGCGCTGGTTCACCCAGACCATCCCCTTGTTGATCCCGGTGGTATTGAGATACGTATCCAACGGAGGAGTTGGTATGGGAGGGACCGTGAGTCTCGACCTGAAGAAGCAGGGCCCGGTGCACGAACGAGCTTCATATTTCATGCTTCCCGGTTCGCTCATCGGAAGTGAGTAGATCTTCCAGTCCCGCAACTCTTCGTCACCCAGTGTCACGCTGGACGTGATCCCTTTGCGCTCTCCCCGCATGACGACGGTGTAGTTCACGCGTCCGGTATTTTCGACCAGGATCTCAAGCTCTTTCCCCGCCACTCCCGCAGGCATCTGGACACTATTCTGGCCGAGCCTTCGATCGAGCGTTCCAACGAGTTTGTGATCCACATAGACCTTCGCGTAATCGTGAACGGAGTCGATATCAAGACCGCCATGCGGATGCGCTGGAAGAACGGTAGTGTAAAGAATGTAACCGTAGGCCTGGTCGAGGTCCTCCATGCTCAGCAGCGTCTTCGAGAGGCGCGGTGCGGGCAGATTCTCCCACAGCGATGCACTCTCCAACGCACTCTGCATGGGGTAAACGGTCGTTGGGGTCGGGGGAGGAGGCGCCGGGAGCGTCACACCCGCAGACTTGGCAATCAAATCGCGAAGGACGAAGTACTTGGGTCGCAGGCCTCCGCGTTCGTCGATGGGTACGTCATAGTCATAGCTCGTTGTATCGGGCTCGTAATTCTTGCCATTGCTGTTCGCTCCGTTCATCCACCCGAAGCTGCTTCCACCTTCCGCCATATAAAGGTTGAAGCTGTAGCCGTGATCCATCATCCACTTGATCTCGCGCTCTTGCGGCTCGGCAGGCCGAAGCTGATGTACATCGCCCCAGTGATCAAACCATCCGTCCCAGTACTCCCCGCTCATCATCGGGCCGTTGGGGCGCCAGGCCTTGAGAGCTGCAAATGCCTTCTCTGCTTCGCCGGCCCCGAAGTTCACGGCCGATGGCAACTCCGGCAACGAACCGCGTGCGAAGAACTCCGGCCCGTCCGCCGTGAACAGGTATCCATCTCCCATGCCGCTCGACTTCAGCGTGTCCTTGATCTCCTCCATGTACTGGTGGTCGTCGCCGAACGAACCGTATTCGTTCTCCACCTGGACGGCGATAATGGGGCCGCCCTGAGACAGCATCAACGGATGGACGACCTGGCCAAGCTTGCCAAACCATTGCCTCACGGCGGCCATGAACAGAGGATCGCGGCTGCGAATCTTCATGTCTCGATTCTTGAGTAGCCATGCCGGGAAGCCACCAAACTCCCACTCAGCACAGACGTACGGGCCGGGGCGGAGGATGACGTACAAGCCCTCCTCCTGTGCCTCTCGCAAATACTCGGCAAGGTCATTCTGGCCGGAGAAATCATAGTGACCAGGCGAGGTTTCATGAACGTTCCAGAAGACGTACGTGGTCAGGGTGTTGAGGCCCATCGCCTTCATCTTCCTCATCCGGTCACGCCAGTAGGCGCGGGGAACCCGGGGGTAATGCATGGAACCTGCTCGAATGTGGAAGGCCTTGCCGTCGAGCAGGAACTGACCATCCTTGCCCACGGTCAGGCTGTGCACCAACGTCTCTGGATGCGTCGAAACGATTCCTGTCTGCCCAACCGCTCTGCCGACTCCCACCAGGCTGACTCCTGCCAGAAGGAGTAGCACCCCAAAAAGCTTCTGCGACTTCATTCGATCTCCCCAGTCCCTAGCCGTTCCGGAACACGAGCTAGGCCTCTCCATCCGGCGACATTCGTGATTCATTCGTACAGGGATTGTATGCTCACACGTTGGAGAAGATCTGCGCGAAGTCATGATATTTCGGCGGCGACAATGTGTTCCGCACGAACGGGAGCGCTCGGACGGGCGCTTCAAGCAGCGGCAAGGATGGCTCGGCCGACGACGCCGGTCAGACCGTCCTGCGCTGCTAGGGCAGCTTCACGAGCCTGATCGTCGAGACTGCGCAGATGGCCGGCAAAATCCCAGGCGAGGTCGCGAGCACGGCAGATGTTCCAGAAGGCGAGCAGTCGACCGACTTTGCCCGTATCCTCGGCGAGAACACCCAACGTGTCGGTTGCGAGCATGTTCAGCGCGGAAGGCATCACCGTGTTGAGCAACTCGTTGACGGATTGGTAGTCATTAGATTCCGGGCTGGCGGGTGCGGGAACGATATTCAAATCGTCGTCGGTGGCCAGAAGAGCCAGTGCGAGGTCGTGGTTGATGTGAGCATTCATACCGGCCAACGCAAACTGGATGCGATCGATGCCGGTGCGGTAGCGGGCCTCAAACAATGCGCTCCATGCCGATGGAACCACCTGTCCCGCGAGAGAGCCGACGATCGCGCGGAAATAAAAGCCGGCAAAGACAACATCGAGGCGCGTAAGCCATATGGGACTCTGCCACGCCCCACCGGGCGGATGGAGATCGACCTGCTGCGTCACCATCAGATAGAGACGGTTGAACCACTTGAGTCCGTCATTTGCCGGTAGGAGCGCGTCGATGGCCTGCATCCGCGCGATGACGTCGGCGATCGTTGCCGGAGACGGACCGTTGACGAGATCGTAGAGTGGCTGGTCAGCAGAGGACAGAGGGGAGGTGGACATGCGATGGGTCTCCAGTGATGGGCTTGACTATCCAAAGCTGCACCGGCCAGATGTGCGGCCTCAACATCATTCAGCGTCGCTCCGAGATAAGCGGTGAAGTAGTCATTGTGGGGGTGATCCCATTCATCGCGTAGACTTTTCCGCTGGTATGGCTCCTCGGACTCACAGTAGATTACTGCTGGATGAAATGGTGAAGAACGGATGGCCCGGTCGAAGAGTGAAAGAATTGTGCCAGATGACGGAGCTAAAGCACAACGAGCGAGTGGATTTTTCATTAAATTCGGCGTGGCCAACCTTTGGGAGGCTGGTTGGAGCGGAAGAGATCTTCTTCGCTCATTCGCGTCCATTTTCGCCACGAGCAGGTGTGGGCGATGCTACCTCCACTCGGGACTTCAGGAGAAGGGGTACCCTAACGGCCGTCAGGAAGGATTTCGGATTGCCGCGAAATCGACCAGTTCCGCGTATTGCGCAATTGAAGCCAGCAGCGCGAATGGTCTAACCTGCTCCCTTTTTCTTCTTTCTTTTTCTGAGACCGTTTACTAGCCAGGCGAGCACTACAAAGCCGGTTCCACCGGGCAAAATGTACTCGAACCAGACCGCAGGATTTGTGAGAAAAGCATCCCATGCGCCATGGAGGTAATCGCCCATGGTAGGCGTAGTTACCGTTACGGTTTCGTCCTTGACGTCGTAGGTTGCCGGGAGTTTTCCCGCCTGATCGGGGAACATGACCAGCGTCTGGAATCTCAGTTTGGCTGTTCCCGTGGTCTTTGGAGTCACCGTCCAGTTCCAATCTGTTTCCGATGTACTCGAAACCCACCGCGGGTTTTGGTCGCCATTCTGTTCGATAGCGAAGGCTCCTGGGTTGTCCTCCTGCGATAGGTAGACCTGCATGTAGTTCGAAGTCGGTACAGGTGCGGGAGCGGTGCCACCGGCTGCGGCTGCGAGTGCGGCGGGAGCGTGGGATCCGAATATCTTCACGCTGACCGTAACGGGCTGATTCAGGCGCATCTGCAGGGGGACCACGTATGAAATTAGCCCCTTCGGAAGGCTATTCACGAAGTCCTGAACCTCCTGCTGTTTTTGCTGTTCCTCGGCGACCGCGGCCTTCGCCTGCGCATCTGCAGATGATTCCCCAGGATTCTCCGAAACCTTCGGTGGTGCGGCTATAGAAGCGGCGGAGTAACTCTTGCTCTCAGGATGCAACTGGATGACCTGCTCCGCCTGTTGCGGAGCGATCGCTTTTGGCCCCGTGGGCGGAGGCGGAGGCGGAGCGGCGGCAGGACGCTCAGTTGGCATGGATGCACCGGCAGGAGCAAGCGATTGGAGATGCAGGATTGCTCCGCTGACCGCTGACGGCGGCAGCGCCGCAAGGCTGAAATTCAGGGGGACAGTGCGGCCAGAGGTGACGATGACATTGCCGATACGGAGCCGAAGAAATCCCGGCCGGCTTACCACCACGGCATACGTTCCAGGCGGAAGTTGTATGCGGAAGTGACCCGACGTGTCTGCGGCCAGTGTCGCTCGCGTAGAACCATCCGCGTTCAGTACTTCAACTTCGGCCGCCGCTAGCGGAGCACCTGAGAGCGTATGCACCGCGCCATCAATCTCGCCGGTTTTAGCGGCCGGATTGAACGCTGGACCGTGCACCATCTGCGCGGCTACCTTCGGAGGTTGAGTGAGGGCCGCGCAGGAACACGCGCACCAGCCCACCACACAACACACCACGAAACGATTGACATTGTTTCCCATTGGCTACCTCGCGAAGGACTGGGACAAGCACTCCTAGTTCTAGCGGAATCCATCTAAACTTTCATCAACTTCCTACCGGGCGGCTCCGATCTGAATCAATCCACGCTCCCGTAAATTTCATCCCATCGAACGAGCTTGTCATCAGACTTCACTTATTCCAAAGATTTGCAACGCAGTGATGAGGCCTGTTGCCTTTGGGCTGTCTCGCAGACAGCGAAAAAAACCGATCAAATATTATGCCAGAGCCGAGTCTCGGCGGTTAGAATTCCAGACACCGCAGTCACGCGAGGTCATCCGGTGAGCAATCAAGCACTGAAGAACGTTGTATGGATCGGCGCTGGAGTCGGAACGGCAGCAGTGCTGCTGAAGATTCTTCGGCGCCCTGACGTCAAACTCGCGCTGGGGGAATTTTTCGACTCGGCTTGCACGCGGTTGGACCAGCAGATTGGTTGGAGCGGTCTGCCGACGTTGGGCGGGTTGGTTGAGCTCGTGGGCATCCGCAACACGCTGCGGGCAAAGAATCTGTATGACACGGGCGTGCCGGATGTGACGCAGGAAAAACCTTTGCCGCCGCACCCGAACGTGGACGTGTGGCGCAGCGCGGACGGGACCTCGAATGATTTGAAGTGTCCCTTTATGGGCAGCGCGGGGACGCGGTTTGGCCGCAATGCTGCGCCACCGATGACATGGCAGGAGCCCATGCCCGCAGTGATGTCCCCGAGTCCGCGGGTGGTTAGCCGCGAGTTGATGACGCGCGAGAGCTTCACGCCGGCGACGACGCTGAACTTGCTGGCCGCAAGCTGGCTGCAGTTTCAGATCCGGGACTGGTTCAGCCATGGGCCGTCCGTAAAAGACGATCCGTGGATGATCCCACTTGCCGAAAATGACACGTGGCCGCAGCCGGATATGAAGGTGCTTCGGGTGATGCCCGATCCTACGCGCACCGCGGCAGACGATGGAAAGCCGACGACGCACGTTAACACCGAAACACATTGGTGGGACGCTTCTCAACTGTATGGAAGCAGCGTGGCGTACAGGGACAATGCGAGGTCAGGCGTCGACGGAAAGATCAAGGTGGGCAAGGACCATCTGGTGCATCCGGACGCACAGGCCCTGGTCCAGTTGCAGAGCGCTTCGCTGGTGGGATGGTGGGTTGGACTGGAGATGCTCTTCACGTTGTTCACGCTGGAACACAACGCGATCTGCGACGCACTGAAGGCGACGTATCCCGAGTGGAGCGATGACGACCTGTTCGAGCACGCAAGGCTGGTCAACGCTGCGCTGATTGCCAAGATTCACACCGTCGAATGGACTCCCGCGATTCTGGGCCATCCGGTGTTGCAGATCGGGATGCGCGCGAACTGGTGGGGGCTGGCAGGGGAGCACATCAAGAACCTGTTTGGAAGGCTCAGCGGAAGCGAGTTGCTTAGTGGGATTCCGGGGTCCGACACGGACCACTTCGGCGTGCCCTATAGCCTTACCGAAGAGTTCGTCGCAGTGTATCGCATGCACCCGCTCATTCCCGATGACATCACGTTCTGGTCGGCGAAGGATGGCCGCCAACTGCAGCAAATCGGGTTCGCGGGGATTGCCGGAGATGATGCGCAGAGCATCTGCGATGCGATCACGATGACTGATTTGTTTTATTCCTTTGGGCTCATGAATCCAGGAGCTGTAACCCTTCACAACTATCCGAAAGCGCTGCAGCAGTTCACGCGTCCTGATGGCGTCCTGATCGATTTAGCTGCGCATGACATTATGCGTTGTCGCGAACTGGGTGTGCCACGCTACACCAAATTCCGGGGGATGCTTCACCTGCGGCCGGTGCGGACGTTTGAAGAGCTAACGGAGAATCCTACGTGGCGAGAGGAGATTCGCCGCGTGTATGAAGGCGATATCGACCGGGTCGATCTCATCGTCGGCCTATTCGCAGAGACTCCGCCGAAAGGATTCGGTTTCAGCGATACGGCCTTCCGAATCTTTGTGCTGATGGCATCGCGGCGGTTGAACAGCGACCGGTTCTTCACCACCGACTTCACGGAAGAGATCTACAGCAAGGCAGGGATGGATTGGATTCGCGATAACACGATGAGTACGGTTCTGTTGAGGCACTTCCCTGGGCTGGAGGAGGGCTTGCGTGGCGTGCGAAATGCATTTGCGCCGTGGACTCCTGTTAGCCGGCCTGCAGAGTCGCACGCAAGTTGAGCCATCACGATCGAAGAGGTTTGGGCTGCGTACCTATCAGACTTTACCGGAGATCATGTCATGTTCAATTCCACCACGCTGGAAGTCGCCATCGGAATGGCGTTCATCTACCTCTTGCTGAGTCTGTTCTGCACAGCATTCAACGAGGCAATTGCATCGATTCTTGGCTCGAGGGCAAAGAATCTTGAAAAGGGGATCGAGTCCCTGTTTACGGGCGGACTTAAGTCCGCGGAGGGAAAGGATGCAATGGGTGCCGTAGTGCCTGCCGTCACCTTGACGGAAGCGATTTACGATCATGGCCTGGTGCAGAGCCTCTATCGAAGTATTGCAAGCGAACAGGCGACGGGACTCCTAAGCCGGCTTGGGACGCACCTCCCGTCCTACATCCCGTCGCGCACATTTTCGAGCGCGTTGCTCGATGTATTGTTTCCGCAGACAACCGCTACCATCGGTGGAAGCGCGGACAATCTGGCGGGGATGCTGGCTGAGCTTGAAAAACTTCCGGACAGCAAGGCGAAGCAGGCAATTTGCACGCTGGTGAAGCAGGCGGGAGGGGATATGGCAGCTACACGGTGTGCCATTGAGGAGTGGTTCGACGACGGAATGGACCGTGCCGCCGGCTGGTATAAGCGAAAGACTCAATTCGTTCTGTTCGCAATTGGTCTGGCCCTCGCAGTGGGGCTGAATGTCGATTCGATTGCTATTGGACGAACGCTTTGGATCAGCCCTGCTCTGCGTTCGTACTCCGTGGCCGCGGCGGAACAATATGCACGAAATCAGGGTGAAATTACTGGGGGGGCTGCGGACTACTTGCATCAGCTTGATTCACTCTCCCTGCCCATTGGATGGAATCCAGCCAAGTATCCGTGGATGAAGACACAGATAGAAAAACCCACTTCTTCTCAGGAGTTTTCAAGACTCAGCTTGATCGTTGTATTGGCCGGATGGTTTCTGACTGCGATCGCGATGACCCTGGGTGCTCCATTCTGGTTCGACATGCTCAACCAGATTATGGTGATCCGCTCCACGGTCAAGCCGCAGGAAAAGAGCGATACAGAGGCGTCGAAGGATCCGCAAAGGTAAGGGTTCACGTTACAAATTGTTCGGTGCGTCGAGGACTCGTCAAATGGGAGACATAAAGATTACTGACAACGTGAGCCTATCGGCCGACCTCGATGTTCGTGAGGGCGCTGCCTTGCTGAAGGCTGGGCTCGGCTCGTTGGTGACCACAGGAAAGCAGTTTTTTCAGGATTTGAACAAGCCCCTGGACCAGACGAATGTGCAGGCCGTGGAGCTGGGTGGTGACTTCAGCATTCCGAGCCTGCTGAGCGGCGATTTGACTAGTTTGGCGGCTTGCGCGGGAATGAATTGCAATCTGACCGTCAGGAAAACTACCGATAAGTTGCTGTTTGAAGACGATGGGTTTTCTCCCGTCATCGCGATTGCAGCGAACCAGGCGTGGGTGGGCGTTGCGATTGATCTCTCGGCGCAGGCGACCGTTGCAGCATCGGCGAATGGAGTGGGCGTTTCGTTTGAGGGCGTCGGGAAACTCACCTGCGCCACGTACACGCTTTTTACGGCCTCGCCGCCGCCGCTCCCGTTGCTGCTCGATGCTTGTGGCGTGGCCTTCGGCAACTTCTCGCTATCGACAAATGCGGCGGCAATTCGGATGCAGCCGCCGAACACGGTCAATGAGACCGAGGTGAGCGGGTCCATCACTGCTGCGGACTCGTTTGAGCAGCCGTTCGCGATGAACGCGCTGGCTTCGGCGAACCTGTCGTTCAATGAGTCGGCCAGCATACAACCGACGGTTACGCTAAGCCTCGGAACCTCACTGGAGTTGGCTGGAGATTTTCTGGTTCGCTGCTACAAGATGAGCGACAGTGTGGTGCGCATGGGAGTTTACAAAAAGCACGGTTCCACACTGACCGTCACCTTGAGTGCAGGAGCGGGCATCGAGGGAAAGGTTGGTGGGGACGATGTCTTGGACGCGTTACTGAAGGCGGCGCTGCCGGGAGTAGATGTTGCAGCGGCGGGTCTTCCTGCCGATACGGCCAAAACTTTGAATGGGGTGGTTCGCGATGGCTTGAGCCGGAATCTCTCTGCATGCTTGAATGCGGCGTGCTCCGCGGCGTTTACGCATGAGGCGGCATTACTGTACGACGTCCAACTCGACATCGGAGACAACGCGGCGACCGATTCCGCGTTGGGCTCCGCGCTGCGCGGTCACTGGAGCGCGTTGGAAGGATTGCCCAACGCTCGCTGCATCCGCAACATCGTGGTGGAGACGGTAGAGAAGAAACGCTCTCTCACGGTCAATCTTTTCGGCTTCTACAGCGCCGTTTCGACCTCGGATTACGTGAAGACCTGTACGGTGTTGATCGATGAATCCGGCCAGGTGGTTATCACCGACAAGATCGATGCATCGCGTATCAGCGCCTCCACGAGTCCCTATGCCGCCGACGGCGACAAGCTGAGACGGGCGCTGATGGAGGACTTCCTGTGCACTGCAACCTACGCGGTGATCAGCGGCAAACTCAATTTGAATCTGGTGGTTAAGCAGTTTTATCACCGTTATTGCAGCAACATGTCAGCCGCCGAGATACGGGAAGCGGTTTCCATTGGGTATGCTCTGAATCTGATTCCGCAAGGGTCACTTGACGTGACGCTGGATGCGACTCCGTCGTTCGATCACGCATTGGTCAGTGCGCAGGTAAGCTACGACACCCCTGCGCTGATGGACATCTTCTACAAGGACCCGGCGACGCAAACCCAGCGCTCCAATGCAGAGTTGGAGCAGGCGGGCCGCGATGCCATGTGCCTGCTGCTGAATCCTTCAGATCCGACGGACGCGGTTCGGCTGGGAGTTCTGCAGAACGACAGCGCGTGGGCACATATGGACGAGATTGGAAATACCTCTGTCTTTAGCAGCATTCCCGAACTCAGCAGTATCGGCCCGACTCAACTGGGCGTGGTCAGTTCAGATTGGATCAGCATCGTCTGGTGGGCGGAGGCGTTGGCGAAGATCGCGCCGGTGTTGAGTGAGACGACTCTCGCGCTGAGCCAGACTCCAGCGGGCAATCCGTCGCAGGATGCAGGATTCATGCAAGCGAGAGCGAAGCTCGCGAACGTGCTGGGCGACGTAACCCGTAATACGAGTGCCGCCTTTGTGCACGGTTGGGGTTTGGCGGTGATGTTCTCTCTGAGCGGAAGGCGTGGCTCCGCGGAGATGGATTTGACCTGGAACAGTAAGAGCGTGCACTACGAATGACGCGCGCGAACTTCGCCAACTGACGCGCGAACTTCGCCAACTGGCGGACACTGGAAATCGAGCTCGGCTTAGGCCGGTAGAAGGGCTTGCAGCGTAGGCGCGTCGAGACTTCCGGTGGGAGAAATCCCGACGGACATCTGAAACGTTTTGATTGCATCCAGGGTTACGCTTCCGAGGACGCCATCGATGCCATGGCAGTCGATCCCACGGAATTGGAGATAGATCTGCGCGGCGCGGACCTGAAGATCAGGAATCGCGCTTACCAGATATTTTTGATAGAACCCGTTCAGTTGAATGTCATACCGGTTGGTCGCGTAATTCGGCCCGTTATATCCGCGGGCGAAGGCGCTCCAATTGTGGGTGGACAGGTAATTGGCCATTCCGTTCGTATTGATAAAGCTGGCCATGCCTGCCAACTGGGCGTCTTCGGAGTCGCACATCGTTGCCACCATATCCTCGACGCTGTCAAAGCCGGCCGCGCTGTAGTTTTCTCCCATGACCTGGGCGAGGCCCCAAGAGGCGCTGCTGAGGGCTGCTTCCCTATCCAGCAAAAGTGCCTGCGCAAGACGATCGTGCTGGTGGGCGCCAGAGTTGCCATAGCCGCCAGGGGTCGGAGCGCTGATGTCGGGGTTGGTGGCGTCATATTTCCCGCCGGTGAGACGTGAAAAGATATGTCGTTCAAAAAGAATCTGCGGGCGCCGGTCGGGAAGAAACCCTGCGCCGTGCGTCTCGACGGAAAAGACTGCTGCAATCTCTGCGGTTCCAACTGACAGGTCCGTGGCTGCTTTTGCAAGACCGTCATCACTCATTGCTAGACTTTTGCCTACGAATTCCATGACCGACCTCCATGATTAAAAGATGTACGAGCTGGGCCGAGTTAGAACAGAGAAGGACGAGTCGAGCCGCCCAGCAGGGCAGGATCGACCGTGGTCGTGGTGTGGTCGCCCTCCGGGCCGCCCCAGGCGAACAGGAGCGAGATCACGGGAAGTCCGCCGGCATGCACCGTAAGACCCGTGCTGAAGGTATGACGGAGATGGCTGAGACTGACGTCGTCGCGGCGCAGTCCGACCTTGCCTTCGTCGACTGCAAACAAGATGCCGATCGGAAGCTTCCCGAGCGAGTGCTCTATGCCTCCGCGAAAGAGGAGAACGTCCGGGCCGCGGAAGCGGTAGTCGGGATAGCTGGCGAGCATTGCGGTTCCATTGATGTCGGAGCCGCCGATGGTGGGCGAAAAGTAGAACGGGACGACACTGCCGCTACCCGCAAAAGATTCCGATACGAAGGCTCGCAAGGTGATGGAGCCTTCAAGCTTCTGCGTAGTGGAGACGATGGGGCATGGGCGCGCAGGATGAGGTTTCGCTTTCGCGGCTCGTGCGACGGAAATGTTGGTACCGGAGCCGGTGCAGTCGTCGGGACCGTCGTACTGGAGACTGGCAGCACGATTCGGCGTGTACCTGGCGGAGAGTTTGGATGGCAGCAGACTATAGAGCGGAATCTGGTGAGAGAAGTCTCCGTTCCAGCGCCGGAAAGAGTAGCCGCGCTCGCTGGATGCAATGAACTGCTGAAACTGCACCAGGTAATTGAGGCGGATGTGATCCTTGAAAAGCGAGGGTTCGATGCGCAAGCCCTCGGATGGTTCCAGATACCCTGGCTGGCGAGACAGGCCCGGAGCGGTGGCTTCGTTGAAGAGAAGTGTGGTGGAGGGTAGAGTCGCGTCCGTGCCGGGGCGGAGCGTCGGAAACCGACCGTTCAACTCGGCGACGATAGCGAGTCGGACGCCGGCAACGGGACCCCCAAGAGGTAGGATGGCGCTGACGCCTGCGATCGTCTCCGAAAAGCCGTAGGTGGTGTGGGCGAGCGGCGTCGTGCTCGGTCCGAGCCCGTAGTAGTCGACCCGGTTCAGTGAGATCGCTTGTGCGTAGAAATTGAATAACGGGGCGCTGGTGAACAATGGCGCAGTGGCAGGCTTGCCGCCAGAACCTGGGAATTGCATATGGATGGCGCCGCCGGGTAAGCGATAGGCCTTCGTGTATGCGCCGGCGCGCCAGGAACCACTCGCAGTTGCGAGCGCATCGACGTCGAAATTCATTCTCCATTCAGAGGCGAAGTTTTTGTGTTCCACGAAAGCCAGTCCCGCTCCAAATCCGTTTTGCGGAGCCAGGCTGCCCAATGCGATATGCATGGGCTGTCCCATGACGAGAGTTTGCCCGCAATCCGTGAGGCTGCCGAAGTTGAACGTGCCGCATGAGCGCAACGCTTCACCCTCGACGCGGAAGTCGCGGTGCAGACGGCCTTCGTTCTGCGCGACGGCGGCTTGCCCGGCGATGAACAGGAGAAGGAGAAGACGGCACGCCTTCATCGCTTCTTCCCCTTGCTGGACGGTTTACTCTTCGGCTTGATTGGAGGCTTGCCGGCGGGGGCCTTGCCTGGAGGCGGGGCACCCTCTTGTTCAGCGCTCGCGGCGAGTTGCAGGACCTGCTCCGATCGAATCGGGATCGGCTGTCTGCGGATCGAGCGCACTGCAGCGGGAGGAGCTGACGCGGCTCCCTGCGTCTGGAACAGGTGGGTCATGGCCGCTATATAGCTGGCGGCATCCGCTTCCGTGACGATCGCATGTTGAGGAATCTGCTGGCGCAGAGAAGGGGACAACTTTTGTTCTACATGCTTCAGATGGTTGGTCTGAGCGCGAATCAGATCTGAGATTCGGCGATTCTTATTGAAGGCCTGGCTGGGTGGTCGGGGTACGCGGATTGGTTCCATCGGTGACCTCCATGATCAATCGATAGTGAAAGTGGGGCAGTCGGCATCCGCGCGCATGGCGGGAAGATTGAGGTAGTTCAGGAAAGTATTGGCGGCGATCTCCCGTGGCGACCGAGTGGGATAGTCGCCGATGAGGTAGTCGGTGATGGTCGCGGGAATCGAAGCGTGCTCGAAGGTTTCGTTGATGACCGATCCGCGTGCTACCCATGGCGAGATAAGGATCGCCGGCACGCGGACACCGAGCCGATCGAAGTGGAATGGGTCAGGTGTGCCGGTGGCGCTCGGCTGTGCAACGAACCCATCCGGCATGCAGGCGGGTGGTGGAACGTGATCATAGATGCCGCCGTGCTCGTCGTAGACCATCAGGATGGCCGTGTTCGGCCAGAGCTTGGGGTTGTTACGGATTGCGTTGTAGACCGTAGCGATGAACTGTTCGCCGGCGCGGACATCGTGGTCGGGATGCTGGTCAGACGCGATGAGTTCGCCGGACCCATCTGGAGCATCGTGGTCGGTGTAGTTCGGTTCGATGAAGCAATAGTCAGGAAGCTGGTTCCGGCTGCATGCGTCGAGAAAGTCCTGGAACGTGCCGAACAGCGACGGCTGATTTTGCAGGAGATTGACGACTTCGAGCGACGAACTGGCTTCGTCGAAGTAATAGAGGCGGGTCGTATGACCTGCGGCCACGACGCGCTCGTAGATGCTCTTGTATTGCTTGTTCCAGTAGAAGACATCCATGCTGACCTGGCCGAAGGAGGTGCCGTAGTGAGCGAACGCACGATTGCAGAGAGTGGGGCCGGGAATCGATGCGAACCAGCGATTGAAGACGGCGAACTCCGTTGCGAGCCCGGTGAGCACGGGGAGCTTGTCCGGCGTGAAGTAGTTGAGAATGTTGTGCGAGTGTGCGATGTTGTGCTGTTGATTGAAGTAGCTCTTCACAAAGCCCTGCATGTTGGGAGCGCGGTTCGGATCCTGCGCTGTTGTGACCCCACCAAAGATTTGCAGGTCGACTGCCGGGAAGTGATGATCCGGATCGGGATCCAACTGGCTCTGGAATTCGGCGGTAGGGCTGACCGTGACGGGCACGCTGGTGGAATCGGGGTTGGTCTCAGTTCCGATCAACCCGTCGATGGCGGGATTTGTGGTGTGCAGTGCCCCCAGCATGTGATCGAAGGAGCGATTTTCCATCATCAGAACAACGACATGCTGCAGGCCTTGAATTCCAGGCAGAGTCTTGTCGGTCATAAAGCCGCCTCCGTGAGGTGGTAGTTGCTCTTGAGTGCTGTACCAATCGCATGCGCTACAGGGCACCCAAGTTGAACGCGAGTCTTGGGAAGAAGGGAGTACTATATCGCCAAAAGCGTGCAAGAGTCTAGTCCAAAACTCTCCGAAGTACCTACGGATCGAAACCAGAGGGAGACACCGGCAAGTCACGTAATGATTGTGTCAAGCGATCGTTATTTGTGGGATAATTCGCTGGTTACTATTCCAGGTGGTTCGAAAGTCAGGGTCCGTTCGCCGATTTTAGTTGGCCTGTTTTGCGTTCTTGCTTCACCTTGAGAGGTCCGCATGAGCAACATCAACGGGAAGGTTTACGCACTCAACGTCATCACTCCGATGAAGCCGTGGAAGACCTGGATCCTGCGGGTCGTATTCTTTGCGCTGGACCACATCAAATCGATGCAGAGCGATCTGATCAATTTGTCGTTCATCGAGTTTGCGCGGTGGGTAATTGTTCCACGCACAGCATTCCCCTCGCTGGGGCAAGGACAATTGAAGGAAGATCTTAAGTACGACTACCTGCTTTTCTTCAGCAACTTCAATGGCACATGGAACCAGTACATCGATGCATTCTCCGCCGTGCTGAGCCGCGGGCTGAATCTGATTTGGCGCTGGAGCGAGAAGTTCCCCGGCTCGGTTCCGGTGACTCTGTTCAAGGAGTACATCGCGCGCGTCCAGTTCGACACGGATTATTACTACACTGCGTATCCTCACGCTACGGCTAACGATTTGAAGTCGGCCCATATTGTTCAGAGTTCTTTTGATGGTTTCAGCGCGGTTGCGGCACAAGCTACTCCGCAGCAATTTGCCGATGCCTATCTTCGGTTCGTGCTGCAGGTCCAGGCACACTTGGGAGAGACCGGCGAACCTCCGGTGGTCGGGTAAAGACTTATGGCGAATACGAATGGCAACGTCTATGGACTTACGATCCTCTCGCCGATCATCGACGACGCGAACGCTACGCCGTCGCACGATCTGCAGATCCGTGCCTACCTGGCAAAGCTTTCCACGCGCGAAGACAGTCCGTTCGCGATGGCTCCGGGGACGCATTTGGCGCGTCTGGTGGTGATGGACGATGTCATTTACGTGGGTATGCCATCCTGCGAAGAACACCTCAAGTCCAAATATCTTGTCTTCGAGTCGAACTGCGATGGCGACTTCAACAGTTATCTCACCGGCCTGGCTGACAGTATCGCCAGCCACCTCGATGCAATCTGGAGTCATTGCGTGGGGTACCCAGCGCAGGGCGCGGCCGACCGCCAGGGCTTCATCGCATACATGAAAGCCTGCCAACTCGAAACCACCTTTTACTTTGCGGCAGTGAATGACAGGTCGGTGCCGGCCACGCTGCGTGCATTACAGACTCAGGCGGCGGTCGCTGATTTCATTGCCGCACACCAGGGTGCCGATCCCGAAACGGTGCAACGCGACTTCCTCGACTTCGCAGCGCAACTCAGTTCCCTTCCCCCGCCACCTCCCGGAGCGATGGGCCGGTATCGTGCGATCAAGACAGGCGGTCACAATGAGTAAACTCAACGCCACGGATATCCAGGGCTTCGTTCTACGGGGGTACAACTTGCCGGTGGCCCGCTATCTTTTCTTGCGACTGGAAGACGCACAGCGCGAGCGCACGCTGGTGAGCCGGCTGCTCAATCAAATCACCACGGGCCAGCGCTGGGATGGCGGCAAACCGCAGAGCACCCTCAATATCGGATTCACGTTCAGCGGTCTCCAGCAACTTGAACTCCCGCTGGCAACGTTGATTACGTTCCCGGTTGAATTCCAGCAGGGCATGCGCCACCGCGCCGAGCTTCTGGGCGATACCGGGGTCAACTCGCCCGACCACTGGGACGCCGTCTGGCGGGAAGATCATGTCCACGTTTGGCTGGGCATCAACGGCCAATCCGTCGAGGCACTCGATGCCTGCCAGGCCGCTGTTCTGGCGACTCTGGATGAAGCGGGCGGCGCAACCTTGGTGGGGACCCAGGACGCGGCAGCCCAGGTTGTCGACGGCAAGCCTACAACGAGTGAGCACTTCGGCTTCACGGATGGCTTCGGCAATCCGGAATACCTCGGCGTCGAGCGCAGCTCCCAGCCGGGACAGGGCAAGCTCCTGGACGACGGCAAGACCTGGGCACCGCTTGCTACCGGCGAACTTCTGCTCGGTTACGCGGACGAGGCAGGCGAACTCCCCGTCGCTCCGGTGCCGCATCTGCTCGCTGCCAACGGGACGTTCATGGTCTACCGCAAGCTGCATCAAAACCTGGCGACGTTTCGCACGTGGCTCGATCGCCAATCAGCGCTGTATGGCGGCGGCAAGGAGAAGCTCGCCGCCAAACTCATCGGGCGCTGGCGGGACGGGACGCCCATCGAACTTTCTCCCGACTGGCCGGACCCCGCCATTGCGCAGGATCCGAATCGCAGTACCAACTTTACGTACGGAGCGGATGCCGATGGCACCCGCTGCCCCATGGGCGCTCATCTTCGACGCGTCCATCCGCGTGACGCCTTTGGCTTCAATGGGCGGCTCATCAATCGGCGTCGCATTACACGTCGCGGTTTGCCATATGGCCCGTTCGTCGGGGAAGACCAACCGGTCGCGGACACAGACGATCGCGGAGTGATCTTCATGGGGCTCAACGCCAGCATCTCCCGCCAATTCGAGTTTGTACAGCAGCAGTGGATCCAGTACGGCAACGACTCGCACCTCGGGAACGACAAAGACGTGTTGATGGGCAATCACGGAGGCCACGGACGCTTCGTCATCCCAGGAGGCACCTCGCCGGCCAACCCGCCTTTCGTGTGCAGCCACCTGCCGGATTTCGTCGAACTGCGTGGCGGGGACTACTTCTTTCTGCCCAGCATCACCGCTCTCGGCATGATTGCCCTGGCACTGGTTGACCCTCGCTGATGCTAACTGTGAACAACGAGCCGCGACGATGAACAACGATCCTCAACAATCCGAACCTCGCGCGAAAAGGGCCTGGGCCGTCATCCTGGCATGGATCGGTGGAATCTCAGCGGTGCTCGCCTTCATCGGGGCGATGACAGGATTCTTCGGCAACATCCAGAATCACTTCCACCACAACGCCCAGGTCGACTCGCAGATGGCCGTCGCACAGTCGCAGGCTCGCG
>DATCDL010000175.1:0-2654 GCA_036510715.1 Acidobacteriaceae bacterium | reverse complement strand
GTCGGCACACGTGAAGATGGAAGGCCGCGGTGATGTGCTGATTCTTTCCTCCAACAACTACCTCGGCCTGTGCGACGAGCCGGAAGTCGTCAAGGCAGGTATCAAGGGACTCGACACCTTCGGCGCCGGCACGGGAAGCGTGCGCTTTATCTGTGGCACGTTCACGGTGCACAGAGAGTTGGAGAGCGTACTTGCTTCCCTGGTCGGCACCGACGCTGCGCTCAGCTACGTATCCTGCTGGAACGCAAACGAAGGGCTGACCGCGTCGATCGCGCAGGAAGGTGACGTTGTCCTTTCGGACGCGCTGAACCACGCTTCGATCATCGACTCGCTCCGGCTCGCCAAGTCCATCACCAAATGCACCACCGGCGTGTACGCGCACTCCGACATGGATGACCTGCGCACCAAACTGAAGGCCGCCGCCTCTGCGCGCAGGCGCATCATCTGGACCGATGGCGTGTTCTCAATGGAAGGGAGCATCGCCAAGCTTCCGGAGATCCTGGACATCGCGCGCGAGCATGACGCGATAGTCGCGGTCGACGATTCGCACGCGACCGGCGTGCTCGGAAAGACGGGCCGCGGCACCGCCGAGCACTTTGGTGTGCTTGGTGAGGTCGATGTCATCACGTCGACACTCGGCAAGGCCCTTGGCGGGGCCGCGGGAGGCTTCGTAGCGGGTGCGGAGGCATTGTGTGACACACTGACCCAACGGTCGCGTCCACAGCTCTTCTCCAACGCATTGCCGCCAACCGTCGCCGCTAGCGCGCTCGCATCCGTGAACTTCCTCACGAGCCACCCGGACCGCGTGACGCTGCTTCGGGACAACGCCCGATACTTCCGGGCTGCAGTCCAGGAGGCGGGCTTCAAGCCACTTCCTGGCGAGACCCCGATTGTGCCGATAATCGTTGGAGAGACCTCGGCCGCCATCCGCATGAGTGACATGTTGCTGGCTCAAGGCGTCTTTGTCACAGGCTTTGGCTTCCCGGTCGTGCCGCAGGCTCAGGCGCGGGTGCGCTGTCAGATAAGCGCCTCGCACTCCCGGGACGATCTGGATCGCGCCGTGGCTGCCATCACCACGGTGGGGAGGCAGCTGGGGATCATCTCATAATGTAGGAGTCGGTATGGGCCGCACGCGCCGTCGTCTGTTAGCCGCTGTTCCACTCTTCCTCTGCCTCGCGGCCACGAAGGCGCACGCGCAGCAGGAGCAGCTCTTCCAGAACTCCTGGTTCTGGGGGCTGCACGCCGGAAGCACATCGATCGGCGCACCATCCGGGTCCAGCGGACAAGCTGGTACTCTCGGCGCCAATTGGATGATCACGCGAACGGACGGCGGTCTGTACGTAGGGTATGATCAGGCGAGCTTCAGCCGCATGTCGGGGATCATCGATCCCACCTCCGCGAATGGTGTGCGACCTGTCTCAGTGCACGATATGCGAACCATCTCAGTTGGCGCCCTCGCCTTCCCATGGCACGCTGGACGGTTCCGTCCGTACGCTGGGCTCGGCTTCGCGCTGAGCATTATCGGCAATGCGACAGTCCAGCCGGACTCGCTCAACACGCCAGTGCCATCAGGCATCAGTCAGTCAGTCGACGATGCGCGCAGCCGCTCGTCGGTGCTCGCATTGGCGGGTGCGCAGTGGCAGATAAATCGTGCGGCAATATTTGCGCAGGCGTCGTTCATTCCATCCAGTAGCGATTTCCTCATCACGAAGCCGATCACAAGTATCATGGCGGGCATCCGCTACAACTTTGGAACGTCGATCGACGGTCAGTAGGAAGAATGCGGCGCGTCAGGCGCGCTATCCTTTCGACACGTACTCGTTGCCGGCGACAATCCAGCGCAGCGGCCAGTCCGCTGCGTGTCTGATCCCGATCCGCGGAGTTATCGCAATGGACGCGTCGGGATACGACGTGTAGTCGCGGATCACGAGAGATCCGCGCTGCAACGGCTGCTTGTTCAAGCTACCGGTGATTCCTAGCGCCAGACACAGCTTGCCGGGACCGTTGGTCAGATCGCGGTCGCGGTGTGCGCGCGGACGGCGGCGGCGCATACGCGCGATTCCCTCTACCGGCTCTACCGCTCGAACGAGCACTGCGCTTGGTAGGCCCTTCGCACGAGTCACGGCGTTGAAGCACCAGTACATGCCATAGACGAAATACACATACGCGATGCCCGCACGATCGTAGAGCGGTGCGGTGCGCGTCGTAAGGCCGGCAGCCGCGTGACACGCCGCGTCATGCTCGCCGATGTAGGCCTCCGTTTCGACGATGATACCGCTGGTGGCTCCTTCGGCAGTGGTGCACTGAAGCAGCATGCCAAGCATGTCCCGCGCTACCAGCTCGGTGTCGCGGGCGTAGAAGCTCGCGGGGATGATGTGACCGGGCTTCATGATACGCTCTTGCTTCCGTATCTACTCAGCACGCAACCCGCGTATGCAGGAGTCGCTCCTCAGCGCTCGCTACCTTCTTGCCGCCGTCTTCTTCTTCGCGGACTTCGCAGCGGCCGGCTTTGCGGCCACAGTTTTTGTAGCTGCCGCCTTCGGCGCTGCTAAGGCTTTCTTCGCGGTTCCCTTACGGCCACGGGCCGGCTTGCGGGACCCGGCTGGCGCCGCTGGTGCAGCAACAGACATCGTCACGGCAGGTTGCACGCTGGA
>DATCDL010000174.1:0-3928 GCA_036510715.1 Acidobacteriaceae bacterium | reverse complement strand
GGACGCAGCCTCCAGCCGGGTCAACTTCCTCACCGTCCCCGCGCCAAGATGGTCGTAGTGGTCGTGCGAGATCAGCACCACATCGATCTTCGGCAGTTCGTCCAGCGCAATCGTCGGTTGAAAAAAACGCTTCGGCCCCATAAACGAAAACGGACTCGCCCTCTGCTCCCACACCGGATCCACCAGCACCCGCAGTCCATCAATCTCGATCAAGGACGCCGAGTGGCCAAACCACGTCACCCTCAGACCGCTCGCTGGCGGCACCGCATACACCGCCGGATCCGTATGAAACGGCCCCATTTGCCGCCGCGGCTCCACCTCTGCCTGGTTCTTCAAATACTGCGGCAGCACTTTGTACGCCGTGCTCAACCCGCCCACCACCGTCTGCTCCGGATTCAGGAACTTTCCCCCACGCTTTTCTGCCCGCTTTAGCTGTGTCATCGCTCTATTGGATGCACCGTTCGGCTCACGGTCTCAAGACCTTTCCTGTCTTGACTCGCTTCTCCGCCCTCGCCGGTGCGTCTTTGGCTACGGGAGAAAGTAAAACGGGTTCGGCAGCTTCACGCTCACGCCGGCCTGCGGATCGCCCAGCAGATCGCTCCACTGGTCGCCCACGCTCATCACAATCCTATATCCCTGGGCGACAATCCTCCGCCGCTCTTCCGACTTGTACGCAATCGTAGCCATACGATTCTCCTCGTCCTTGCGCAGCGAAAGCCCCCTCCATCCAACGAACCCCGCGGCCTCCAGGTTCTTCTCCGTCGCAGCAGTCTGGTCCATCGGCGCTCCCAGCCCCGGCCTGCCCGTAATGAAGAACACCGCCACCCCCGCCGCCTTCGCCTCTTTGAACAGCCGCAGCGCTCCCGGAATCGCAATCGCAGCCTCCGGGCTCACGACCCAGCTATTGAACATCGGCCCAACGTACCCGAAGTCCTCGCGCTGCATCTCGCAGTACCCCGACAGCGCCGTCTCGTCGATATCCATCACCACCGCCAGCTTCTCGCCCGATCCGGCCCGTTCCGCCGCAACCCGCATCGCCAGCGCCTTCTCCGCCCGCTTGTACTGTGCATCGAGATCTGCCCAGTAGCACCCGCCATCCCCCACGCAATCGGCATAGTCCGCCAGCCGGAAGCGTTCAATCCCAAAATTCTCCAGCGGCTCATCCGCCAGCAGTGCCTGCGAATTCCGAGCTCCCAGCAACTGCTCAGCCTTCGCCGCTTCGGCCGTCATCCGCCGCGCCGGAGCCTTCTCCACCCCACACACCGGAGGCCCATAGTGGTCGGCCGGCACCACCGGAGCCTGCGCCGCCGCCACACCGACAATCAGCCAGCAAACACCAGCCCGTATCCCCCGGCCCCATCGTCGCTGTCTATTCTCCCCCATACATCGCATTGATCTTGTCCTTGTAATTTTCGAGAATCACCCGCCGCTTCAGCTTCATGCTTGGGGTCAGTTCGCCGCTCTCGATATTCCACTCCTCCGCGACCACGCCCACTTTCTTGATCGTCTCGTGCTGCTCCAGTCCCGCATTCACCTTCTTCACGATGCTCTCGTATTTCTGCTTCACCTTGGGATCCTTCACCAGCTCCGACGCGCCCTTCGCAGCGATACCATTTTCATTTGCCCAACGCTCCAGCGCCGGCAGGTTCGGAGAGATCAACACCGCCGCAAACTTCCGCGAGTCGCCAATCACCGCAGCGTTCCCGACCAGCACATCGACCTTCAGCTTCCCTTCAATCGGCTGCGGAGCAATATACTTTCCGCCGCTCGTCTTGATCAGTTCCTTCTTGCGATCCGTGATCGAGAGAAACCCGTCCTCATACTTCCCGATATCGCCTGTCTTGAACCAGCCGTCGTCGGTAAACTCCTTCTTCGTCGTCTCTGCCTGCTGCCAATAACCGGCAAAGACGGCCGTCCCCCGCACCTCAATCTCACCATCGTCCGCGGTGCGAACCTCCATGTTCGGAACCACCGTCCCGACCGTCCCAACCCGATATCCATCAAACGTATTCCGCGCGATCACCGGCGAAGTCTCCGTCAATCCATACCCCTCGAAGATCCGAATCCCCATATCGAGGAACCAATTCGCCGAATCCATTCCCAGCGGAGCTCCCCCCGAAACCCAGATCTTCACCTGCCCGCCAAACGCCTCCTTCAGCTTGCTGTAGACCAGCTTGTTAGCGATCTTCCATCCCAGCGCCGTCGGAGTCTTACCCTCCATCAACTCCTGGCGATGCTTCTCTCCCTGCCTGATCGCCCAATTCATAATCTTCTTCTTGAATCCCGTCGACTTATGCTCTGTCCCCTGCCGCACCTTCTCAAACACCCGCGGCACCGCCAGAAATATCGACGGCTTCACCGCCTTCATCGCTCCCACCAGGTCATCGAACTTGGGCAGATACGCAATCTTGCCGCCATTGCCATAGATCGCATAGTCCAGGTGCCGCGCCAGCGCATGGCTCAGCGGCAGAAACGAAATCGACGAATCGCCTTCCACCAGCCGCAGCCCGTCAGTCGAGTAGCGCAGATTGTCCGCCAGATTCTTGTGCGTCAACATCACGCCCTTCGGATCGCCGGTCGTCCCCGACGTGTACACAATCGTCGCCAGCTCCGCCGGGTTCGTCTGCTTCAGCATCGCATCGAACCCCGCATCCGGAGCCTCCAGCTCTGACCCGCGCTTCAGCACCTCCGGCACACTCGTCACATCCTCGAAGCTGCCCTCATCCAGCATCGCCACCCGCTCCAAAGACGGAATCTCGCCCGCCCCCACCAGCTTCGCGAACTGCTGCTTGGTCGAAACAAAGATCGCCTTCACGCCCGCATCGCGCAGAATATAGCCCATCTGCTCCGGAGTCAGCGTCTGGTACAGCGGCACATCCACCGCTCCAATCGCCAGCACCGCAAAGTCCACCACCGGCCACTCCCAGCGGTTCTCGCTTACCAGACCCACGCGATCTCCGCGCTGCACACCCCAGCTCTGCAGCAACTCCACCATCGCGCGCACCCGCCCATACATCTGCTGCGACGAGATCGGCTTCCACTCAGCACCGCTCTTCCACAGCGCAACCGTCGTATCGCCACGATGGCTCATCCCCAAAAACAAGTCGTTGATCGTACCGAAATCCAGCATCCACGCCTCTCTCTTTCTGTACGGCACGTCCTTGTACGGAACGTCGCCCATCCAACCGGCACAGGGCCGGCACCAGGTGCGACGTTTGCCCATGCTACTCGTTTGGATGCCGCTTATTCCAGAACGCCCTTCGATAAATATCTCTCCGCGGAATCCGGCACAATCGTCACCACCCGCTTCCCCTCGCCCAACTCCTCCGCAACCCCCACCGCTGCAAACATATTCGCCCCCGCACTCGATCCCCCCAGCACGCCCTCTTCCCTCGCCATCCGCCTCACCATCGCAAACGCATCCTCATCCGACACCATCACAATCCGGTCGCAAACGCTGCGATCGAACGTCGACGGAATCTCCGCTACCCCAATTCCTTCCACCCTGTGCGGCCCCGGAACGCCGCCCTGCAGCACGCTCCCCTGGCTCTCCACCGCAACCGTCAACACCCCCGGCAGCCGCCGCTTCATGTAGCGCGCGATTCCCGTAAACGTCCCCGCGGACCCCACCCCAATCACCGCCGCGTCGACACGGCCCTCCATCTGCTCAAAAATCTCTACCGCCGTCGTCTGCTCATGAAAGTCCGGATTCGCCGGATTCTCGAACTGCAACGCCGCAAACGCCCCATCGATCTCCGCCTCAAACGCCAGCGCCCGCCGAATCGCACCGGCCATCCCTTCAGCCTCTGGAGTACGCACCACCGTCGCCCCCAGCGCCCGCATCAGGATGCACTTCTCCTCCGCAAATCCCTCCGGCACATACAGCATCACCTTGTAGCCGCGATTCACGCCGATCAGCGCCAGCCCC
>DATCDL010000173.1:0-2117 GCA_036510715.1 Acidobacteriaceae bacterium | reverse complement strand
CCACCGGCGGGCGCTGACGCGCAGAAGTTCGAAGAGGCGGAGAAGAAGTTTGAAGGAGAGGTTGCAGCGATGAAGTCGCCGGCGGATGCTACGAATTGGTCGTTCTTCGAGCGCGCGCAGCTGGCAACGGCCGCCGCCTGGTCGCCTGACCCGAAGAATCCTCCGTTGTACTTCGATCTGCCCGTAAAGGACGGTGTCCCGCAGCCCGATATTCTGGCGAAGTGGACGGCCAATGCGCCGCTGGCCTTCGTCGACCAGTACATCGACAACCTACGACAGTATCGCGCGATCGCAATGGATGTGGGTGACCAGGATGGTCTGCGCTTCGACACGCAGAAGCTGCACGCAATCCTCGACAGCTACGGTATTAAGAACAGTTTCGAGATCTACCACGGCACCCATACCAGCGCCGTTGCAGACCGGTTCCAGAACCATGTGATGCCGTTCTTCAGTGAAAATCTGTGCTCAACGAAGGACTGCCGATGAACGCTCATGATCCTCGGCCACAGTTTTTTCGTCCAGCTTCAAGTCGCGGCGATCAAGGGGCTCAATGCTCTGCGAGCGATGGAGCATCACGGGGATTGAAACCGTGGCACGGATCACAGAAGCGTGACCGGCGCGACTGCAGTTGGAGGTAAACTTGCGGGGATCTACCGGTTCGAGGCTGAAGTGGAAACCAGGAAAGGCATCGTTTCACGTCCCCGGCGCTCATGGGCATCGATCGATTCCAGCCGGCTATTCCTTCGCGGGTTGCTCTCCAACCGCGCTCGCCTCTGGTCCATAGGTCACGCCCAGCATGGGATAGAGTAATCTTGCCGGGCGAGCAATTGGCAGCGAAGGGCGAACCGACTCTCATCTGACTGTCTCAGCCAAGGGGCAGTCCCAACCCGATCCTACAAAATGTGCGAGCAAGGCAGGTCAATAGGCATGAAAGCAAGATGGAGTCTCTGCGTGTCGTTCACCGTGGCCCTTTTCGGCGTTACCTTTGTGATGGCGCAGCATGATGTATCTGGTCAAGGTGCGACACCCACTCGACCGAAGGGCCCGTGTGACATCTATGCCGCCGCAGGGGATTCCTGTGTTGCAGCCCATAGCACCACGCGCGCGCTGTACTCTGCCTACAAGGGTCCGCTGTATCAGGTTCTACGTCAGTCAGACGGGAAGACGCTGGATATCGGAGTCGTTGAGCCAGTGAGATCGCCCGTGCCCGATGCGGGTGGATACGCCGACGCCGACGCGCAAGACAGGTTCTGCGCCAATACCTATTGCTGGATCACCATCGTCTACGATCAATCTCCCCGGCACAATGATCTAACTCAACCTCCGCGCGGCGGATTTAGTGGACCGGCTATGGGCGGTTTCAACAATCTTCCAATAGCCGACATGGCGCCAATTACGATCATGGGCCATAAGGCCTATGGTGTTTTTATTGAACCGGGCATGGGCCTTCGCAACGATGATCCCAGGGGTACCGCCGTTGACGATCAGGCAGAGGGACAATACTGGGTCATCAACGGCAAGCACTTCAACTCAGGCTGCTGCTTCGACTACGGAAATGCTGAGACAGATAGCCACGACGATGACAACGGCACCATGGAGACCGCTTTCTACGGTGACACCCTGCCCTGGTATCACGGCGATCGACCCGGCCCGTGGGTCATGACTGACCAGGAGAACAACCTGGTCGGATGTGTGAACCCGGATGGATCCAAGCTCTGCCCCACTCTGCCGAGCATTACCTGGAGATTCGTCACGGCGATTGCCAAAGGTGAACCGCACCACTGGACGTCGATGGGCGGCAACTCACAGCAAGGCACCCTGTCCGTCATGTTCGACGGACCGCGCGTCAACGCTACTTATGACCCCATGCGCAAGCAGGGGGCCATCCTGCTAGGCAATGGCGGGGACAACAGCAACGGCTCGCAGGGGACCTTCTATGAAGGCGCAATGACGGCCGCAGGCACCTTCCCGACGGACGCGACGGACCAGTTGGTTCAGGCCAATGTCCTCGCTGCCAGGTACGATGTGCCTCGCCTGAGGATCGCTCCGGCCTCCGCCGTGACGACGCCTCCGGGACTCCAGACGTTTTCTCCCGAATCATCTCAGGAGACGACGGC
>DATCDL010000172.1:0-10266 GCA_036510715.1 Acidobacteriaceae bacterium | reverse complement strand
TCGTCCGAAGGATGCGCTTACTGCTAACCCGAGTGTCGACGTGGATGTCTTTCTCGCCGGCCATCCATCCAATCATCTGGCTCTTGAAGTCGAACTGCGCGACGGAGACCGTGTGATTGCAAAGGGTAGTAGCCCTGAAAGCATGACGGACACGACCGACCCGAATGCCTCGATGGATCCGACCACATCTGCGCCGGTATATGCCAGCACGCAGACGACCACTGATCCCGCGCGTCACAGGATTTCGCTGACTGGTCTCGGGAATATCAAGCTCTGGGAATTGGAGCATCCCAATCTCTACACCGTACACGTCCGGCTGCTCGACGCAGGCAAGCCCGTTGACGAGGATTCACGCCGCATCGGTTTCCGCGAAGCGACTTTTACTGATCACGGCTTTTCGCTGAACGGCAAGATCATCAAACTCCGCGGGCTCGATCGTCACCAGACCTTCCCCTTTGTCGGTCAGGCCATGCCCGCCCGCGTGCAGCGCAAGGACGCCGATATTCTGCGCACAGGGCTTCATTTAAATATCGTCCGCACCTCCCATTATCCGCAATCTCGTCACTTCCTCGATCGCTGTGACGAGATCGGCCTGCTGGTCCTGGAGGAGATTCCGGGCTGGCAGCACATTGGCCCCAAACCCTGGAAGCAGATCGCTATCGACAACGTTGGCCGGATGATTCGACGCGATTGGAATCATCCATCCATTATCCTGTGGGGCGTCCGTATCAACGAGTCGCTCGACGATCACAGCTTCTACACCCGCACCAACGCCTTCGCTCATGCACTCGACACCACGCGCCAGACCGGAGGTATCCGGTATTTTCAGGAGTCCGAGTTTTTAGAAGATGTCTTTACCATGAACGACTTCGGCTTCCCGCTCAAAAAGCCCAACCATCCCCGGTACCTTAATACTGAGTTCGTTGGCCACACCTTCCCCACCAAGACTACCGATGATGACGAGCGCCAGCGCGAGCACACTCTGCGCCATGCACGCATCCACAATCAGCTTGCCTCAGATCCGCAGTACGCCGGCGGCATCGGCTGGTGCGCCTTCGACTACAACACCCACGCCAACTTCGGTGCCGGCGATCGCATCTGCTACCACGGCGTTACTGATATTTTTCGCGAGAATAAACCTGCCGCAGGTTTCTACAAATCACAGTGCACCCCGTCCGAAGAGATTGTTCTCGAGCCAGCATTCCACTGGGCCAGCAGCGATGAATCAACCAATTTCACCAAAGCGGTCGTGTGCTCCAACTGCGACCACCTCAAGTTCTATCTCCGCGAGCAAAGCGTGGAGAGCAACCCCTGGAGACTCATCGCCGAACTTGATCCAGACCGCGAAGAGTTCGAGCACCTCACGTATCCGCCCTTCGTCCTCGAACTGGACAAGATCGATCGCAAGCAGTTCGGCATCGCCTGGGGCGACCTGCGCATCGACGGCTTCATCAACGGCAAGCAAGTGATCTCCAAATCTCTCTCAGGTGCTGGCGACGACAGAAAATTCACCCTGTCGCCCGACGATCTCACTCTAAAGGCCGACGGTGCGGACACTACGCGGGTCGTCCTTCGTGTCACCGACCAGTTTGATGCAATCCGCACCTACGCAAACGATCCCATCGTCTTCACGCTTGAGGGTCCAGCGCAACTCATTGGTGACAATCCATTCGCACTGATCGGAGGCACCGGTGCTGTTTGGATTCGTGCGAAGGAGATAGCGGGAAAGGTGCGGCTCACTGCCAAGCATCCCCGTCTTGGCACGCAGACCGTAGAGTTCAACCTAAAGACGGTACCCTTAGAAGCCGTATAAGCAAAGCAAAGCGGGCAGTAGAGATGACTCTCTGCTGCCCGCTCTCCATGAATCTCCGCTTAGTGGCTTGGATTCACGCCTTCGGCGTCAAACCGGAATGCCGCAGCTTGAAAGTCACCGCGTAACTCTACGTCCATGCCATGCGACATCCAGTAGCTCCCGCTCTCTGCGACGGGCGAACCTTTTGCGAGGGCGCCGGAGATCGCGGTTACACGGTACTCGATCTTTGGATCCAGACCTCGCAGGTAGACTCGCGGGAAGGGATACCCCATGTGGCTGGAGTGGAGAAACGTAAACAGCACGCCCTGCTTCTTATTCAGTGAGACCGATTCGGTGACAGATTCGTCGCTGCCATTCTCGGGCGAGACCAACCGGTACAGAGATCCATGTTGCACCGTCTCGCGAATTCCCTTGTAGGCAGCAATTAATTCTTTTGCAGTTGCAAATTCCTCGGGTGTCCAGTGATTCAAATTGGCGCCTACACCGAGCGATCCCTGCATCGACGATAGAAACCGATACGTCACACTTGTAGTCCGGTTATTTACCCAGTTTGGCGAGTCCGTCACCCACGCCATCATCACGCCTGGGGTATACGCGTAAGTAAATCCATCCTGAATTCGCAGCCGGTCAAAGGGGTCCGTGTTGTCCGATGGCCATACCTCATCCGTCAGTCCCAGAATTCCGAGGTCCACACGACCGCCGCCACCAGAGCAGGATTCAATCTCAACGTTCGGATATTTCGTGCGTAGCTCCCGAAGGATGCTATAAAGATTTCGCACATAGTCCACATACACTGCCTTCTGCTCATCCGGAGCAACAGCTGGCCAGCCCGGCTCGGACCAGTTGCGGTTGTAGTCCCACTTCAAGAATGCAATCTGATTGTGGCTAAGCAGGTTGTCTAGAAATCCGTACACATAATCACGAACATCTGGCCGTGCGAGATTCAGCACCAGTTGATTCCGCTGCTCGGTGCGGGGACGCCCAGTAAAATTCAACACCCAGTCTGGATGCTTCCGATAAAGATCGCTATCCGGATTCACCATCTCTGGCTCTACCCAAAGGCCAAAGTCCATTCCCAGTGAGTGCACCTTGTCGATAAGAGGCTTCAGCCCATGTGGAAACTTTTGCTGATTAACATACCAGTCGCCTAGTCCTGCGTGGTCATCCTTCCGCTGGCCAAACCAACCGTCATCCATAATGAAGCGCTCGACTCCGATCGACGCCGCCTTTTCTGCGAGCGCCTCCTGTCCCCGTTCATCCACATTGAACCCCGTAGCTTCCCACGAGTTATAGATGACCGGTCGCGGCCTCGGCGACGGCGCTTCCGGAACGATCTTCGTCAGCTCAAACCGATGCAGCAGCCGCGATGCGCCACCGATTCCATGGTGTGAATAGCCGCCGTAAAATACAGGTGTCTCAAGCTGCTTGCCGGGCAATAACTGGTATCCAAAGTCGAATGGATTGAAGCCGCCGGTCACGCGAATCTGCTGCAACTGATCCTGCTCCACCGTAATGCGCCAAGAGCCGCTCCACGCCAGTGCACCGAACCAGACATTGCCGTTGTCTTCGTCCGAATCGTCTCCTCGCTCAATTGCGAACCAGGGATTATTCTGATGCCCAGTCGATCCACGTTTGCTCTCGAGCACTGTCTCGCCGGGGCGGATCGGTTGCTTTTGAAGGCTATCCTCGCCCGCCCAGCGTCCGGTCAGGTAGCGCAACGAGTAGTCGGTACCTCGGGGCAGGCTCCATGTTGCGGCTGCGGCGTCTTCAATCATGATGGGAGATTCTGTCTTATTCATGATGACTGCGGAGCGTCCAACAATTCCAGTTGCATCGTCAACGATATAGTGCAGTTCTACAAACAACTCCCGATCAATATCCTTCAGCATGATGGTCAACCCATCGCCCTTGATCGTGTGTGAAACATAGTGCAGCACGAGATCGCGGTTGCCATCGGGAAAAGTGACCTTCAGTGCCGGCTCGACGTAAAGCCCTCCACCCCATCCTGCATATTCATTCAGCGTCGTCGTTGCCGGCGAGTCGAATGAAGCAGCGGGCGGCTCCGTCATTGTCGCCGGAAACGCATCTGCACTTCCCAACTGTCGTCCCCAGTAGACAGGCTGCAACTCATCCACATTGTTGATGCCGAAGGCATAAGTCACTCCGCCAGCATCAATGCGAAATACCTTGCTCACATCATCATAGTGAATATCGCTTGGCCCTTGTGCGCTCATCGCCACCGGGCTAATCGTCAGACTCGCAATAAGGGTTGTCCACACCAGGCTGGATTGGAGGCGTTTCATAAGGTTCCTTTGCTAAATTGGAATGGCGTTGTAATCAATTCTGCTGACTGCCTCGGAATGCACGATTAGCACAGCTTGACTATTGCGTAGCGTGGCCCGTCGATTTGCGGATGACGAGGGTCGGTAGAACCATATGCTGTTCGCCCGGCACTAGTGTGGGTTCTTCCGATTGCTTCGCGTGCCATAGTGCATTAAATGCCGCATTCGCAATCTCTGCTCGGGGCAGGCTTACTGTCGTGAGGGGAGGCATGGTGAATGCGCTCAACTGAATATCGTCGTAACCGACTACCGAGATATCCTCGGGTACCCGCAGTCCGGCATCAGCAATCGCGCCCATCGCGCCAATCGCCGTAAGGTCGTTCGATGCCATCACAGCCGTTGGCCGAGCTCCCGAAGCGAGAATCCGCTGCATCGCATCATGCCCGCCATCAACCCTGTGATTGCCCTCTTCAATCAGTTTTGGATTGTCATCCAGATGATCCCGCGCCGTGCTCTCCATAAATGTCTTGTAGCGCATCCGTGCCGAAGCGAGTCGCATGGGGCCGCTGATAAACGCAATCCGGTTGTGCCCCAGTTTGATTAGGTGGTTCACCGCCGCATCGATACCAGCGGAGTAGTCGATACGAACACAACTTACTCCGGGCACAGGCGGAGCAGTATCGAGAAACACCAGCGGAATATGTCTGCGACTGAAGTCCTCGATCAGGCGATCGTCCATCTCCGACGTCATAATCGCAACCCCGTCCACCTTGCGCTGCAGCATTCGCCGAACGCAGATCTTCATTCGTTCAGGGTCGTAATTTGTATTCGCAATCAGGACTTCCTGGCCGTGCAACACCGCGATATCTTCAAACGACTTCACGAGTTCGGGAAAGAACGGGTTCGTAATATCCGAGATGATCAGGCCGAAGAGGTTGCTCCGGCCAGAACCCAGTGCGCGCGCATTGGTGTCCGGGTAAAAGTTCAGGGCCTCGATTGCCTGACGCACTCTTTCCGCAGTCTCGGGACTCACCTTTGCAGACCCGTTCATCGTTCGCGATACCGTGGCAGTTGAAACCTTTGCGCGCTTCGCAACAGCTTTGATGTTCATAGATTTACGTGAAATTCGGACATCTCGGTATACTCTTTACGACCATGTAAAGGCTTTCATTATTTTAGTGTATTTATTGGTTCCACCTTTAAGGCCAAGTGGATGGAGGATTAGATGAAGGCTTTGCTTCTATCGGAGTACAACCATCTCGAAGTCAAGGACCTGCCCAATCCTGTTCCGGGCCCCGACGAGATCCTCATCCAGGTCTCGGCCTGCGGCATCTGCGGTAGCGACGTCCATGGATACGATGGCTCGACAGGCCGGCGTATCCCTCCCATCGTGATGGGCCACGAGGCGGCGGGAATCGTAGCTGGCGTGGGATCCAAGGTGACGAACTTCAAGCTGGGCGATCGCGTTACGTTCGACTCCACCGTCTATTGCGGCCAATGCGAATACTGTCTGAAGGGTGACGTGAATCTCTGCAATCAGCGTCAGGTAATCGGCGTCTCCTGCGAGGAATTCCGCCGCGCCGGGGCTTTTGCAGAGTTCCTTACCGTGCCGGCGCGCATTGCCTATCGGCTTCCGGACAGCTTTTCCTTCGCCGAAGCGGCGATGCTCGAAGCCGTTTCCGTAGCGCTGCACGGTGTGGCCGTCTCGCAGATGAAGGCAGGGGACACGGTGCTGGTGATTGGCGCAGGCATGATCGGCTTGCTGCTCTTGCAGGCAGCGCGCGCCGCGGGGTGTTCGAGCGTCTTTACCGCAGACGTGGATGCAACCCGGCTCGCATTGGCGGAAAAGCTTGGGGCAGACCGCACCTTTCTGGCTTCCGGTACGCCTCTGATCGAGGAGATCCTGCAACAGACCGGTGGCAATGGCGTCGACGTGGTGCTGGAGGCCGTTGGCCGTGAGGAAACGATCGTGGGGGCCATCGATTGCGCCCGTAAGGGTGGGACCGTGGCGCTGGTCGGCAACATCTCGCCGCAGATCATGCTGCCCCTCCAAAAGGTGGTTTCCCGCCAGATCCGCCTGCAGGGTTCGTGCGCTTCGGCCGGAGAATATCCGCAGGCCATTGAATTGATCGCGAGCGGAAAAATCAAAGTTGATTCGTTGATCACCGCGATTGCTCCGCTCAGCGACGGGCCATCGTGGTTCGAGCGCCTGCATGCGCGTGAGCCTAACCTGATGAAGATCGTCCTGGATCCGCGGCGCGGCGCCTCCCAAGAGGCTGGAGGCCAACAATGACCAATCCACTCTTTGATCTTGCCGGGCAGGTTGCACTGGTAACGGGTACCAGCCGAGGGCTGGGCCAGTACTTCGCTCGGGCGCTGGCCAGGGCCGGTGCTGACCTTATCATCACCAGCCGGCGCAAGGACGATCTGCTTCCATTCATCGACGAGATCGAGGCGCTGGGCCGGCGCGCCATTCCACTCGAATTGGACGTGCGGGAGCAGCGCAGTATCGAAGCGATGGCGGAAGCCGCGGAAGCCAGCTTCGGGCGCATCGATATCCTCGTCAATAATGCTGGCTGTAATGTGCGCAAGCCCGCGCTCAACGTGACATGGGACGATTGGAATCTGATCCTTGACACGAATCTGCGAGGCAGCTTTTTCGTCGCTCAGCAGATCGCAAAACGCATGGTGCCCCATGGGTATGGGCGTATCGTCAACATCGGCTCCGTGACGAGCGTCTTCGGTTACGCCGGCCTCGCTCCCTACGGAGCCAGCCGCGGCGGCATTCGGCAGCTCACGATGAGCCTTGCCGACGACTGGGGAAAGTACGGCATCACGGTCAACTGCCTTGCCCCAGGATGGTTTGAGACTGCACAGAACAAGGTCCTCTACGAGAACAAGGAATGGGTCGATTATTTGGTCGACCGGATCCCCCTGAAACGACCAGGCGCCCCCGATGACCTCGATGGTGCTATCGTGTTTCTTGCCTCCGAGGCAAGCCGTTACATCACCGGCCAGACGCTGCTGGTTGACGGAGGCATCTCGACGGGTTCGATGCGTGCGACCGTTGCGCCCAAGGTTCCCGAGATTCACTGAAAGATGTTCACTAGCCAGACCCATGAGGAGCACTATGAAGATCACCCCATTCCACGCCACACTGTCGCTGATTGCCCTCCTGGCATCGAGCATGTCCTTTGCGCAAACCGCCAAGGGTGCCAGCCACGGCACCACGGCTGGTCAATTGAAGGTTTACTTCGTGGATGTCGAGGGTGGTCAGTCCACACTCTTCGTTACGCCCGAAGGACACTCGCTCCTAATCGATACGGGCTGGCCCGACCACGAATACCGTGATGCCAACCGTATCGTAGACGTGGCCAAACAAGCCGGCCTGTCGAGGATTGACTATGTGCTGCTCACGCACTATCACGAGGATCACGTAGGCGGAGTTCCGCAACTCGTCTCCCGCATTCCAGTCGGCACCTTTATCGACCACGGCCCCAACCGTGAGCTGGATCACGGAGTAACCGAGCATGGATATGCGGAGTACCAGAAGGTCCTCGCCACCGGAAAATCGCAACGGATCCTCGCTCATCCTGGCGATCTTCTTCCCATTCAGGGGATGACCGTGCGTGTGATCAGCGCGGATGGTTCGCTGATTGCGAACGCACTCCCCGGAGCCGGCGAGCCCAATTCCTACTGCAAAGTCTCCGAGGTGCGTTCCGCCGACCAGACGGAGAACGCTCGCTCGCTCGGTACCGAAATCACCTTTGGCAAGCTCAAGATTCTCGATCTCGGCGACCTCACCTGGGATAAGGAGATGCAACTGATGTGCCCGTCGAACAAGCTTGGGCATGTCGACATTCTCATTGTCTCGCATCATGGCTGGTACCACAGTTCGAGCCCGGCATTGGTCGACGCCATCCACGCGCGCATCTCGATCATGGACAATGGCGCGAAGAAGGGTGGCTCCATCCCAACGCTGGAGACGCTCTCGAAAGCACCCGGACTGGAGACCCAGTGGCAGCTGCACTACTCAGATGAAGGCAGTTCGGCGCACAATACGGCCGAGCGATACATCGCGAATATTCAGGGTCCTGATACCGGCCACTTCCTGGAATTAATCGCAGCGAAAAACGGGAGTTTCGAGGTCAGGAATTCGCGGACTAACTTTACTCAGAAGTATCCAGCGAAACACTAAATAGCGGGTTGCGGCTCGACGGGTTCGATCTTGCCGAGGAGCAGGATGTAACTGCCGATCCCAATCACTAAATAGATTGCGGAGATGCCAAAGGCCCACGCGTAGGATCGTGTCGCTGCGACCACGTAGCCGGTGATGATCGGCGCGGCGATGCCGGAGAGCTGATTCGAAAAGTTGAGGATGCCTCCCACCGATCCGACACTGCCGCGCGGAGAGATCAGCGAGGGAATCGACCAGCCAACTGGTGCCGCTGCCGAAAGTCCTCCTATCGAAATACTGATCCAGATTAGTGCACGGAAGGCCGTATGCGCGTGTGCTGCACCAACGATGCCGAGCCCGAAAGCGGTTCCGCACACCAGCACAGTCTTGCGCACGCGGTTTGCGTCCCAACCTCGCTGGATCAGCGAGTCCGACACCCAGCCGCCTGCTAGATCGGTGACTGTCGCGAAGAGCCACGGAACGCCGGTATAGAGAAACGAGTGGAGAAGGTCGATGTGCAGCGCATATGACAGATAGCTTGGCAACCACGTTAGCAGCAGATAGAACGTGTAGTTGTACGATCCAAAGCCCAACGCCAGACCCAACACCTTGCGTTGGCGAAGCAAGTAGCCAAGCGATGCAGCCTTGGGTTCCGGCTCTTGCAAAATATCGGGCTCAACATCCGAGATGTATGCCCGCTCGGCATCGCTCAGCAACGGATCGTCCTTGGGGTCGCTGTAGACCTTCGTGAACAGCAGGAAGTACAAAAAGCTGATCAGGCCAGTCGCGGCGAAACTCCATCTCCACCCAATCTTCAGTAGCAGTATGCCAATGATCGGCACCCCGAGGGCCGAGGAGAATTTAGCCGCGGCGTCGAAGATGGAGGTGGCAAAGCTGCGCTCTTTCGGCGGAAACCAATAGCCGATGGCCTTCGCGTTTGCCGGAAAGGTCGGCGCCTCGCCCACGCCTAGCAGAAATCTGGCGCCGAACAGGGCTCCGACGCCGGTACTCGCGGCTGCCGCAAAAGAGGCGATGCTCCAGATTGCTGTGCTGATCCGGCCAACCCGCCGTACGCCGAATCGATCCAGCAGCACACCAACCGGCAGTTGGCACATGGCGTACGTCCAGTTGTAAGCCCCCGAAAGATAACCGAACGTGATGTTCGAGACGCCAAATGCAGTATAGAGCGCTGCATGCGAGACGGAGAGGTTAACCCTGTCAAAGTAGTTGACTAGAACGCCTAACCCAAGCAGCCAGGCGATATTCCACCGCCGCCCCCGAGGGAGGTTCTGGCTGCTCGAGTTGGATTCGTTGGGCAACAGTAGGTATGCGTTTGCTCTTTGACGCGTAAGTATACGTCGGCGGAGACGCGGTCTGGAACCACTATTAAAGTCCGGCAGAGATCCCAGTTCAGCAACCTGCTCTCCCTGCCGAATATTGCTCAGGTTCTTCGTGTTACGTGCAATTGCCTGACCATTGACGATCCAGCGGCTTTTGATTTGACCAAGATGGTCCCTTCCACCTGCACGGTTGAATGAATCTTGATACTCAACATCGCATCGATGGTCGATAGGGAATCGAAGGCGTTGCGCATGAAAGCTTAAGACTACGGCATCAGCAGGAATGGCTCAGAACTTCTTATACGCATTATTGAAAGACGGCCGCGGTTGTTCATGAATGTACGCGGACACGTCGAACGCATCTTGCGGAGAGAGAATACCCTTGCGGTTCTGCGGCATGTTGTGTTGTACGAAAGCCGCCATCTTACGCATGCCGTTCATTCCAGCGCCGTCATTGAACGAGTCGTTACCATACAGCGGGGGGAAAAGCGGTGCACGTCCCTCACCACTATCTCCGTGGCAGCCCGCGCATTGCATTGCATAGATAGCTCGCCCGTGGACGGGGTCTGGTTTCAGGTCGGGAAGACTGACGACTCCGCGTCCTCGAAAGGGCTGGCGGTTTGGCTGGGGTGTGGAGAGCCAGTTGATGTAATC
>DATCDL010000171.1:0-15001 GCA_036510715.1 Acidobacteriaceae bacterium | reverse complement strand
GGCGTGGGTTGGCGGCCTCTTTTTGGCGGCGACCATTGCGACGGGTGTTGTGATTGCCGTTACGTGGCTGGTGCTGAAGGGCGTCGGCATCTGGGGCGTGACCATTCCCGGGGCATGGGGATTCGCCATCATCAACTTCGTCTGGTGGATCGGTATTGGCCATGCGGGCACGCTAATTTCGGCGATTCTGCTGCTGTTCAAGCAGACCTGGCGTAATTCCATTAACCGATTTGCTGAGGCGATGACGATCTTCGCGGTGGTGTGCGCGGGCATGTTCCCTCTGCTGCACATCGGGCGTCCGTGGCTGGGATATTGGCTGCTGCCGTATCCGAATTCGATGAACGTGTGGCCACAGTTCCGCAGCCCGCTGGCGTGGGATGTGTTCGCGGTTTCGACGTACGCAACGATCTCGGTGGTGTTTTGGTACATCGGGATGATTCCGGATTTCGGAACGCTTCGCGATCGCGCGAAGCTGCCGCTGGCGAAGTACATGTATGGGATTTTGTCGCTGGGCTGGAGAGGATCGACGCGGCACTGGATTCGGTATGAGTCGGCTTCATTGCTGCTGGCCGGGCTTTCGACGCCGCTGGTGCTCTCGGTGCACACGACGATCAGCTTCGACTTCGCGGTGGCCGCAATGGCTGGCTGGCATACGACGATTTTTCCGCCGTACTTCGTCGCCGGCGCTGTGTACTCAGGCTTTGCGATGGTGTTGACGCTGGCCATTCCGATCCGCAAGTTCTATCACCTGGAAGACCTGGTGACGCTGCGGCATCTGGACAACATGGCGAAGGTGATGTTGGCGACGGGTTCGATTGTGGCATATGGGTACGGCATGGAGATTTTCATGAGTTGGTACTCTGCCAGCCACTGGGAGTTCTTCATGATGTGGAACCGCATGTTCGGGCCGATGGGCTGGGCCTACTGGGTCCTGATCCTCACGAATATTGCGATTCCGCTGACGACATTGTGGAGCCGTAAGCTACGCGTGAATGTTGGCTACCTGTTCTTCCTGTCGTTTGTGGTGAATATCGGCATGTGGTTTGAGCGGTTCGTGATTGTCGTGACGACGCTGTATCGCGACTACCTGCCGTCGAGTTGGGGCACGTTCCGGGCGACCAAGTGGGACTATATGTTGTTTGTCGGAACGTGGGGATTGTTTACCTGCCTGTTCCTCCTGTTTGCTCGCCTGGCACCGATGATTCCGATGTCGGAGATACGGATGATGTTGCCGCAAACGAAGATGCGTCCCGGCGGAGCTGATGCCGAAGTTGTTGTTCAGGAGGCGCTCTAATGCCACCGCGTGAAGGAATATACGGTCTGTTGGCTGAGTTCAACACCCCGAGTGAGTTAGTGCATGCCACCGAGATGGCGCATCGTGCAGGCTATCGCCGCATGGAGTGCTATACACCGTATCCCGTTGAGGAGGCGGCAGAGGCGTTGCGCTTCCATAAGACACGGGTGCCGCTGATGTGTCTGCTGGGCGGCCTGGCTGGATTGACGACGGGCTTCTTGTTGGAGATGTGGATTAACGTGTGGGGATATCCGCTGAATATTCGCGCGATGCCTCTGTTCAGCTGGCCTGCGTTTGTGATTCCGGAGTATGAGTTGACCATTCTGTTCGCGGGGTTGTCGACCGCGTTTGGGATGATTGCGCAGAACGGATTGCCGCAGTTGTATCACCCTCTTTTCAATGCTCCTAACTTTGCAAGTGGAGCGACAACGGACAAGTTCTTTCTGTGCCTCGAGGCATATGATCCACGGTTTGAGGCTGCCAAGACGCGGGAATTTCTGGAGCAGTTTTCTCCGGTCTCCGTTGTGGAGGTGGACCACTAATGCAGGGAACAGGGACCAGACATAAGGGATTAGGAACGACGATGACAGTAGCAGGCAAAATCGGAGCTATGTCCGCCATGGCGGCGACGCTGGTTCTGGCCGGTTGCCGGCAGGACATGCACGATCAGCCGAAGTTCGTGCCACAGCGCGGGACGACCTTCTTCGCCTCCGGACGTTCGGTGCGGCCACAGGTGGAGAACACGGTTGCTCGCAATCAAATGGACGTGGACGCCTATTTTTATACGGGCATCGTGAATGGCAAGGAAGGCGATGGTCTGCCGATTCCGTTGACGATGGCGACGATGGAGCGAGGCCAGGAGCGGTTCAATATTTACTGCACACCCTGTCACTCGCGCGTAGGGAATGGCGAGGGCATGATCGTGCAGCGCGGGTATCGTCCGGCTGGCAACTACCACACGGACCGTCTGCGTAATGCTCCGCTGGGGCACTTCTTTACGGTGATGACGAACGGCTATGGAGCGATGCCGGATTACTCGGCACAGTTGACTCCAGCGGATCGCTGGGCCGTTGCGGCGTATATCCGGGCACTGCAATTGAGCCAGGATGCCAAGCCGAGTGATGAGGCAGCGGGCGCGCATGTGGAGGATCTTCATGCCATTGCCAAGGATCTCGGCATGCCACCGGGCTTTGCGGATCCATGGGCACTGCCATCGACTGCGATTTACGGGACGCCAAATGGCGAAGACAACGGAATTCCCGGGCAGCCGATGGGCACACCGCCTGCGGGTTCCGGAGCGCACTACGGAAGAGGCGCGACGCAGAATTCGGGTCAGCGTGACTCTGGCGGCCCGCCTGCAGCACCTGTTTCGAATGGCACGCCTTACGGCCAGCCTTAGAGGTAGTTGAATTTTATAGAACGACCGATTACGAACTTTGAAGGCGACTGACGCATGGAAATGGCAAACGAACATCACGGAGCGGATCTGACGCACGGACATATCGCGCATTACGGACCGCGCACGATGCCTGCGGTCCTGACAGCACCCGACGTCCTATCGACGTGGCGTATGCGCGCGGCAATTGTCGCAGTGGTCTTTGGACTGATCTCGCTGGCATTCCTGTTTGTTCCGCTCGGGAAAGAACATCTGCTGCGCGCCTACCTGATGGGCTACATGACGTGCTTCAACTTTTGCGGTGGAGCGTTGGTATTCCTGATGGTGCAGTACGTCTCGGGCGGTAAGTGGGGACAGATTCTGCGCCGGCCGCTGGAGGCAATGACGCGGACCATCTGGGTTGTGATCGTGATGCTGTTGCCGATTCTGTTTTTCATGAAGCACCTGTACCAGTGGGCTGCGTTTCCCAATGCGGCTGCGACATTACAGGCCTACAAGCAGGGGCTGATGACGCAGGAGCAGCAGCTTACCGCGAATTCGAAGCATTCCATGCTGAACCCCACGGCGGCGATCGTGCAGGCAGCGATTGTGCTGGGATTTATGGCACTGGTGATTACGATTCTGAACTACTGGTCGGTGAAGCGCGATGCGGATCCGGAAGCGGGCACTGTGGCGAGCTTCGATAAGTGGCGCGTGCGTTTCGAGAATCTCTCTGGGCCATCGATTCTGCTATACGTGATCCTGATGACCGCGTTTGTGATCATCTTTGTGAAGTCACTGGACGTGACGTGGTACTCGTCGATTTACGGATTGCAGTTCCTGGTCGCGCAAGGGTATGCCGTGCTGGCACTGGGCATTCTTTCGCTCATCCTGCTTTCGCGCTACGAGCCGATTAAGACGATGTTTCGCATTACCGAACAGCACGATCTGGGCAATCTGGCGTTTGCATTCGTGATGTTGAACATCTATCTATGCTTTGCCGAGTTTCTGATCATCTGGTCAGGCAATGTGCCGGACGAGATTCCCTGGTACCTGCACCGCATTCATGGTGGCTGGTGGGTGATCTGCTCGCTGGATGTGATTTGCCACTGGGTGATTCCATTTTGCCTGTTGCTGTCGCGCAATTTGAAGCGGTCGAAGCGGAAGATGATCTGGCTGTGCTCGTTCATGATCCTGGCTAGGTTGATCGACATGTTCTGGCTGATCGAGCCGAACTTCAAGGATGCTGCAAGCAATCTGCACATCACCGGCAATATCGGCATCCTCGCCTACGTGACGGTGCCCATCGCGGTGGTTGCTTTCTGGATGGTGTTCTATCTGAATGAGTTGACAAAGCGGCCTCTGATCAATGTGAACGATCCGCATACGGAAGAGCTTTTGGAGCCTGAACATGCACACTAAGGGACCAGACAAGGGGCTGCCCGGAGAGATTACGCCTCGCGAGCAGGACCATCGCGATAGCGAGCATCCAGGGTACGAGACGCAGGATGTCAGCGTCGGCGGCGTCACCACGTTTCTCGCAGGGCTGGCGGGCTCCGTCATCATCTTTTTCTTTTTCTGCTTCGCGATGGGAAAGGCGATCAACTACGCGCTGATCCAGCACGATGGTCCTGAAGACAAGTGGCACACCAGTGTCACGCTGGGCGCTACATCGCACGGCGAGAAGCGTGAAGATCTGACCTCGAGCGCCACTATGGAGCAGCGCCAGTTGCAGCAGATGACGCAGGTTTTTCCGACGCCGCGGCTGGAGATGGATGACGGCAATCAGGATATCTCCGATCTGCATGCGCGCGAGGATCTGCTGCTGAGCTACTACAGTAGTTCCCCGGATTTGCCTGCGGGCACAGTGCGGATTCCAATCGAACGCGCGATGCAGTTGATCGTGGAGCGCGGCTTGCCAAAGGCACCGGCTACTCCGGGGTCGACTACCCTGATGGCGGGCGAGTCAGTGCCGACGGTCACGGCTCCGCTAACCGATGGTTTTGCGCGTACAGGATATGAGTTGCAGACGATCGAAACACGTGAAGAGAATAATGAATTCAACCGCGCTGAAGCTAAGCAATAGCGCTTTGAAAAGGACGGAATCGGGACGGTCGCACCGGATGGCTGTCCCTGAAGCAGGCAGGACGCAACAGTAAGTTTGAGAGTAGGAAAAGCATGATGGCAGCAAACGCAACTCGCAGCAAGGCAGCCCTGGCGGGGATTGCTCTCGCGCTTGGCTTGATGGCCGTGCCGCTGCAGAGTAGCGCGCAGGTGTCCAGCTATGGAGATAAGACCGAAGGCCAAAACGTTGGCGACCAGCTTCCGACCGTATTGGAAAAGGTGCAGGTAACGCAGCACCTGAATGGGCAGTTGCCGATGGATGCGGAGTTTGTCGATGATACGGGGGCGCCAGTCAAGCTTGGGAAATACTTTGATGGCAAGCACCCGGTCCTGGTGACGACGGTCTATTACAACTGCCCTATGTTGTGCTCGGAAGAGATGGACGGAATCACCAGTGCGTTGGAGATGGTGCACCTGGTACCAGGCAAAGATTTCCAGATTGTCATCATAAGCATCGATCCCAGCGAGACGCCACAGTTGGCTGCGCAGAAGAAAGCATTTTATCTAAAGCGCTATGGACATCCTGCGACAGCCAGCGGATGGCATTACCTGACAGGTAAAAGTGCCGCGATCGATGCGGTAACGAAAGCGATTGGTTTTGGCTACGTGCGGGTCCCTGGTCCGGATGGCCGACTGACGCAGTTTGCTCATGCGAGTGCTATCGAGATTGCAACGCCTCAGGGTAAGTTGGCACAGTATTACCTGGGCGTGGAGTATTCGCCCAAGGATGTGCTGTTGGGGCTGATCGATGCGTCCGGAAATAAGATTGGATCACCGGTAGCCAACATTCTGACTTACTGCTATCACTATGATCCACAGACGAACAAGCATTCGCTGATGGTAGTGCGTGTTGTGCAACTGGGCGGCATCGTGACGGTAGCGTCACTGGGCAGCTTTATATTTTTGATGTTCCGGCGTGATATTAAACTTGCGCATGAACAAGACACACCTCAGCCGGAAAAAGATGAGACCGGCGAAACGGATGAAGGCTAACGATGGGACTTAGTCCAGTACTGTGGCAATTTTTGGTGAGGTGGCTGCATGCGTCGGCGCTGTTTCCGGCCGAGGCAAGTGGCATCTCCCCGTACGTCGATGCGTTGTATTTCTTTCTGCTGCTGATGACGGTCTTCGGAACGACCTTAGTGGCGGTTCTGCTATTGGTGTTTTCGATCCGCTACCGGCGCGAGAAGAACCCAGTGGCAACGCAGATCGAGGGCTCGACGCTGCTCGAGGCGACGTGGACCATTATTCCGCTGGCGATCTTTCTCGTGACGTTTGTGTGGGGAGCGTTACTGTATTTCCGCATTTATGATCCTCCTACCAATGCCATGAACATCTACGTGGTGGGGAAGCAGTGGATGTGGAAGGCTGAGCATCCGGGCGGGCAGCACGAGATTAACGCGCTGCATGTTCCGGTGGGGCAGGCTGTGCAGCTGACGATGATCTCGCAGGACGTGTTCCACAGCTTTTCGATCCCGGACTTTCGCATCAAGCGTGAAGTGATTCCTGGACGATACTCGACCGTGTGGTTCGAAGCCACACAGGTGGGCACGTTTCACCTGTTCTGCACGCAGTACTGCGGCACACAGCACTCTGGCATGGTGGGCACGGTTACGGTGCTGACGCCGGACGACTACAGGAAGTGGCTCCAGCAATCTACTTCCGGCATGAGCCTGGCGCAGAATGGAGAACGGTTGTTCGCCAGCATGGGATGCAACTCGTGCCACAGCGGAAATGCGGCGGCACGCGGGCCGAATCTGGCTGGAGTGTATGGAGCCAAGCTGACCTTGACGGACGGAAGCCAGATGCTGGTGAACGACGCCTATCTGCGGGACGCTATTCTGAACCCCAGCCAGCATGTGACGGCTGGATTCGCGCCGATCATGCCTACATATCAAGGTCAAATCAGCGAGGACGGCCTGATCGATCTCGTCGAATACATCAAGAACATGCAGTCGAACTACCGGGTCCAGCAAACGCAGGTCACCGCGGAGTCCGACGAGGCAGCTCCAACAACGCCCCCCCAGGGCACAAATGAAACGGTGAAGCCATGAGTGCTGCGATCGGAAATACCATCGTCTCTCTGCCCGACCAGAGTACGGCGCAGATCCCCAAGCGCAACTACATCAACAATGAGCACGGCTTGTTGAGTTGGCTGCTGACTGGAGACCACAAGCGCATCGCGATCCTATATCTGATCTCGATTACATTCTTCTTCTTTATTGGCGGCGCGTTTGCGGGTTTGATCCGGTTGGAGTTGTTGACGCCGCAGCCTGATCTGGTTTCGTCGGACACATACAACAAATTCTTCACGATGCATGGCATTATCATGGTGTTCCTCTTCCTGGTCCCTTCGGTACCGGCGACGCTGGGGAACTTCCTGATGCCGATCATGCTGGGGGCAAAGGATCTTGCGTTCCCGAAGATTAATTTGTTGAGCTGGTACCTGTATGTGGTTGGCGGGCTTCTCATGTTGGCCGCGCTGGTGCTGGGTGGAGTCGATACGGGATGGACGTTCACGACACCGCTTTCGACGCACTACCTGAACACGCATGTAATTACGACGGCGACTGCGATCTTCATCGCTGGCTTCAGTTCGATCTTTACCGGGCTGAACTTTATCGTGACCATCCACCGGATGCGCTGCCCAGGCATGACGTGGTTCCGGATGCCGCTGTTTGTGTGGTCGCACTATGCTGCCTCGCTGCTGATGGTGCTGGGAACGCCGGTGCTGGCCATTTCGCTGGTGCTGATTGCAATGGAGCGGCTGTTCGGTATCGGCGTCTTCGATCCGACCAAGGGCGGCGATCCACTGCTGTTCCAACATCTGTTCTGGTTCTACTCGCATCCTGCGGTATACATCATGATTTTGCCGGGCATGGGCGTGATCTCGGAAGTGATCTCGACGTTCAGCCGTAAACGTGTATTCGGGTATACGGCGGTTGCCTTTAGCTCTGTGGCCATTGCACTGTTCGGGTTCTTTGTGTGGGAACACCACATGTTCATCATGGGTGTATCGAACTATTCGGCACTGGTGTTCTCGCTGTTGACGATGCTGGTTGCGGTACCGTCTGCCATCAAGATCTTTAATTGGGTCTTCACGCTGCAGCAGGGATCGATTACGTTTGAGACTCCGATGCTGTACGCGTTCGGGTTCATGGGGCTCTTCACGATCGGCGGACTGACGGGTGTCTTCCTTGGATCGCTGGGCATGGATATTCACCTCACCGAGACGTACTTCATCGTGGCGCACTTCCACTTTGTGATGGTGGGCGGCATGTTGATGGCATTCCTCGCTGGCATCCACTTCTGGTGGCCAAAGATGACGGGACGCATGTATCCGGAGTCGCTGTCGAAGCTGGCTGCGGTGACCACGTTTATTGGATTCAACCTGACGTTCCTGCCGCAGTTTATTCTGGGATACCTTGGGATGCCGCGGCGCTACCATGCGTACCCACCGGAGTTCCAGGTGCTGAATGTGCTGTCGACGGCAGGTGCAACGGTGCTGGGCATCGGCTACATGCTTCCGATGTTGTACCTGGGATGGTCGCTGAAGTATGGCGCGATCGCAGGCGACAATCCGTGGCAGGCTACGGGCCTGGAGTGGCAGATTCAGTCGCCGCCGCTGACCGAAAACTTTATCGAGATACCGATCATGGACCATGAAGCCTATGACTATGAATGGCTCGAGAAGAAGACCAAGAACGAGGTGACGACCGTTGGATAGCGCACTCGCGACTACAGATCAACCCGATGTCCATGAGGAGCACGAGCACATCGTGTTGCCGCAACACCGGCACCACTTTGAGACCGAAGAGCAGCAGCGCGAGGCGGGCAGCTTCGGCATGTGGCTCTTTCTGCTGACCGAGGTGATGTTCTTCGGCGGCATGTTCATGGCTTACCTGCTGTATCGCAACTGGTACTACCCGGCATTTTCGGCTGGGTCAGAACAGCTCAGCATTCCGTTAGGTACTGCAAATACAGCCATCCTGATTACTTCCGGCTTCTGCATGGCGGTTGGCGTGTGGGCGGCTGAAGTGCGTAAACGAGGGCTACTCGTTGTAATGCTCATCCTTACGACGGTTTTCGGCATCATTTTTATTGGCATCAAAGGCGATGAGTATCACGAAAAATACGAGATGCATCATATCCCGGGCGCAAACTTCAATATCTCGCAGTTCACAAATCCCGCGGGATACGGAATCAATGAGAAGCCGCTGGCTCCGGACATGGCGCAAAAGACACAGATCTTCTTTTTTCTGTACTTCGCGTTGACCGGATTGCACGCGCTGCACATGCTCATCGGTCTCGGAATTTTATTCTGGCTGATCTGGCGAGCTCATCGAGGAGACTTCAGTTCAGGTTATGTCGCACCCATAGAAAATTTTGGACTTTACTGGCACTTTGTGGATATTATCTGGTTGTTTCTGTACCCCCTGCTGTACCTGATCAACCGACATCCGATGCACTAAACGTTTTTTGCAAGTGATAATGAAGGAAATACGATGGCTACTCAGGAAATTCATACCGACGCGAATGATCCGACAAACGTTACCAACCCGGAGCACTCACAGCATCACATCGTAACGCCACTGCAGTACACCTATGTGTTCGGGACGCTGCTGCTATTTACCGGTATCACATTAGGGGTGGCGTTTATCGATCTGAAGTGGGCCAACCCGGTGATTGCGCTTGCGATTGCTTGCTTCAAAGCGTCTATCGTGGTTCTCTTCTTCATGCATGCGGCATATCAATCGCGGCTGATTAAGATGACCATTGGCGCAGGACTCTTCTTGTTCCTCGTGCTTATCTCCATGACTTTGACCGACTACATAAGTCGAGCGTGGGGGATGTGGTAGAGCGCGATTCGCAGAAATTATCTCGGGAAGAAAGTTGGCCTCACCTATGGGTGAGGCCAATGCGTTTCTGGTGATTGGTTAGCGGGTCTCGGTTTCTCCCGGTGGTGTGATCTTTACCGAGTTGGCGCGGCAACTACGGAGGCCCTGGCATGCGATGGGCTTGAGGTCTTTGCTGAAACAGGCTTCGATGGCGGTGAGGTGGTTGCGGCCACAGCTTAGCAGGATGCTGCCCTGGGGGAAGTTGGGGTTGGCCTGGGCGAAGAGATCGAGGATGGCGTTGGGGGTCATGCTGATTTCGTGGTCGAGGTGGTCGAACTGTGCGGGGATGTGGAGCGAGTGGACGGCGCGGTGCTCCATGGCGAAGAAGCGCTGCGCGCCGACGCCGGAGCAGGTGCCGTGCTTGGCCCATTCGTGGCGGAGGAGCGAGAGGTCGGGGGTGATGTCGAGGTTTTGCCCGATGTTTGCGGGGGCGGGTTCCTCGGTGCAGAAGACGGGGTAGGTGCCGTCGTCGTTCTGGGTCCAGAGGCCGTGAAGGATGAAGCCCGGGTGCGCGGCGCACTCCGGGGAGGTGCCCTGAATGGAACAGAACTCTGGTGACCAGGAAAGATTCATCAGATAAAAATCGAACTTCCCTGGATCGCCTTTCTGCTGCGCACATGTGGCGAAGGGAAGGCAGGCGATGAACGCGGCGACGATTGGGAGGCAGAGTTTGCGACGGAGCATGAGGGTATCCCGGTGCACGATGGTGACGTACCCATCGTATCGCGAGTGCAGTTGTATTCTTGGTCTATGAGTGAGCGGATGATCGGAAAGAGTGTGGCGGTATTTTGCGCCGCGGCGGAAGGCGTTCGGCCAGAGTATCAGGCTGCGGCGGAGGAGTTGGGACGGACGTTAGCGGAGCGCGGACTGGGCGTGATCTACGGTGGAGGCAAGACCGGGCTGATGGGATCGGTGGCGAAGGGAGCGCTGGCTGCGGGCGGACATGTTGTGGGGGTGATTCCGCATGTGCTGGTGGATCTCGAGATTGCGCATGACGGTCTTTCGGAGTTGCACGTGACCAGCACGATGCACACGCGCAAGGCGATGATGGCAGAGAGAGCCGATGCCTTCTTCATTCTGCCGGGGGGCTATGGAACGCTCGAAGAGATGTTTGAGGTCCTGGCGTGGCAGACGCTGAAGATCCACTCGAAGCCTGTGGTGCTGCTGAATATTGCGGGCTTCTATGACACGATGCTGGAGTTTCTCGATGTCTGCGATCGCGAAGGAATGATGCGCGGGAATCGGGGCATTCTGCTGGTGGCGAAGACGGCGGATGAGGCGCTGGAGCTTGCTGGCATCTGCCAGGAAGAGGTCAAACCGCATGGATAAGCCGGCGCTGAGCCGCCGACTACAATGATGAGAGAATGTTTTTCAATCACATCCCCCATCTGCAAACCATCTGGCTGGTCGCGGCATCGACCATTGCGGGAGTGATGAACGCCATGGCGGGAGGGGGATCGTTCCTCTCCTTTCCGGCTATGCTGGGGATGGGTGTACTGCCCGTCCAGGCCAACGCCACGAATACGGTCGCACTCTGGCCGGGGCAGTTGACGTCTTTGGCTACCCTGCGAAGGGATGTTCGCAAAGACCTGCTGCCTACGATCGCGGCAACGTGTTTGCTGGGCGGCGTTCTTGGCGCAGAGGTGTTACTGCATACGGCGCAGCGGACGTTCATGCACCTGATCCCGTGGCTGATTCTGGGTGGAACGGTGATCTTTGGAATCAGTGGACCGGTTTCGAAGTGGATTCGGCGGCGAGCGAACCGCGGGGACGTTGAGCCTCACATCCCAAGGTTTGCGTTGGCGTGCTCCCTGTTTCCGGTGTGCTTTTATATCGGATATTTTGGTGCGGGAGGAGGGTTCATCGTGATGACCATCCTTGCTCTCTTTGGAATGGAGAGGATGCATGTGTTGAACGCGACGAAGGTCGTTGCGGCGACGCTGTCGAACCTCTGCGCGATCGTTACGTTTATCTTCAAGGGCGCGGTGGTTTGGCACTATTGCCTGGTGTCGATGGCGTTTGCAGCGTTTGGAGGATGGGTAGGAGCAAGATTCGCCCGCCGCATGAACGGCGACGTATTGCGTGCCGTGGTGGTGGCTACCGGATGCGTTATTGCAGCGTACTTCTTCTGGAGACAGGCGCAGGGATGAACGTTTCACGCGTTGAGATGGATTTGATCGGGTATGCGGCGGCGACGATGACGACGGTGTCGTTTGTGCCGCAGTTGCTGCGCGTGATCAGGCTGCGGTCGGCGCGCGATATCTCGCTGGGGATGTTTCTGATTTTTTCTGCGGGGACGTTCATGTGGGGAGTGTATGGATTGCTGGTGCACTCGACGCCGGTGCTGATCGCGAATGCGTTGACGTTCGTGCTGTCGATGTCGATCCTGGTGCTGAAGTTGCGCTTCGACAGGCACGCCACGAAGCCCGATCAGCCAGCACGCGCACCTCGTTAGGTGGGAAGATTGAGGAAGAGGAATATGCGATGAGCCACGAGGGAATCCGATGAACCATGAGGGAAAACGATGAGTCACGAGGGAATTCGCTTTGTCAGTGCGGAGGAAGCCGGGGGCGGAGAGCAGCCGAAACTTACGGGCGATGCCATTCTTCCGGCCAAGGTGCGGGTGGACAAGAGTGGCGGGAGCGGGATGGTGATCGAGTGGAAGGATGGGCACACGAGCTCGTGGAATTTTGCGTGGCTGCGTGCGGCCTGCCCGTGCGCGACGTGCCATGAGGAGCGCGGGAAAGAAGGGCGCGAGCCGGGTGTGGCCAAGCCAAAGGCAGCGTCGCTGTTGCCGATGTATGAGGCTCCGCCGCGCCCTGTGGAGGTGACGCCGGTGGGGAAGTATGCGATTCGGTTCAAGTGGAATGATGGACACGAGGCGGGGCTTTACTCGTGGGACTATCTGCGCAATGTTTGCGATGTTGAGGCGAAGAAGCAGGGCGTCTCGGGGAGCTAGTTCGAGGGAGCTAGCTCGAGGGAGTCAGTTCGAGCGGGGGGAGCTCCGGTGTGGCGGCGAGGAGTTGTTGGGTGTAGGCCTCGCGGGGGGAGTCGCAGACCTCGCTCCAGGTGCCGGTCTCGACAATGCGACCGCGCTGCATGACGGCGACGCGATGGCAGAGATAGCGGACCAGCGGCATGGAGTGCGAGATGAAGAGATAGGTGAGGCCGTAGCGTTGCTGGAGGTCGCGCAGAAGATTAATTACCTGCGCGCCGACGGAGACGTCGAGCGCACTGACGGGTTCGTCAAGGACGAGGAGTTCGGGGCGCAGGGCGAGGACGCGCGCGATGTTGATGCGCTGGCGCTGGCCGCTGGAGAACTCGTGGGGATAACGGCGCAGGGCTGAGGGTTCGAGGCCTACCTCGGCTAGTAGTTCCAGCAAGCGGGCGTCGAGTCCCTGGGATGGCTGCTCGTTGTGGATGGCGAAGGGTTCGGCGAGGATCTGGCGGACGTTCATGCGCGGGTTGAGCGCGGCGTACGGGTCCTGAAAGACGATGGAGAGTTTGCGGCGGAGACGGCGCATCTCTCGGGGCGTGACTCGCATGAGGTCGTAGGTGAGGGGATTGGGATGATCGGAGCTGCGGTAGACGATGTCGCCGCTGGTGGGTTCGATGAGGCGCAGGAGGAGGCGCGCGACGGTGCTTTTGCCGGAGCCCGATTCGCCGACGAGGCCGAGGGTTTCACCTCGCATCAGGTGTAGCGAGACGCCGTCGATCACGCGCGTGGAGCCGAAGTCTTTGACGAGGTTTCGGGCTTCAAGCAGGGGTTCGGTGGTCATGCACGCTCCTGCTTGCAAGGGTACCGCAGGGACTACTTCGATGGTGGCGGAGGAAGCGCGGTGGTGTCGTCACGCACCACCTTCCAGCCTGCGGGCGTGTTCTCCAGGACTAGTAAAAAGTAGCCATCGGCGTTGCCTCCGCCAGCGACGGTGCGGTCCAGGTGAAAGTGGCCGGTAACGGTTGCGAGGCGCTGGTCGAGGGGCTGCACTTCGAGCTGTGAGAAGGTGAGCTTGCCCATTTTTTCCGGCGTGGGGTAGCTGGCCTTGTAGCGGGCGAGCATCTGGGCGTATCCCCTGGTGATGGTGCGGCTCACGAACAGGATGTCGGGGGAATTTTTGTAGCTGGCAGCGAAGGCGTCGAGATCGCCGCGATTCCAGTCGTCCGCGGATTTGTTGAGGACCGCGAGAATGGCGTGGTCGCGGGTGCTGTGGCTCGGAGAGGTTTGGGCAAACGCGGGCATGGGAGCCAGCACGAGGAGGCAGAGGAGGGTGCGCAGAGTGTTCATGAGAGAGGGGGTCTCCTGGGCGAATTATTCGGTTGCGGCGAATCGCTGACGCCTACAATATAGTCGTGGCTGTGCCAATCGCCAACACGGAGCCTGCTGTGGGGACAAAGACGGTGCATGCGGTGTGCACGCATGACTGCCCGGATTCGTGCGGCGTGCTGGTGACGGTGGATACGCTGACCGGGCGCGCGACCAAGGTGCAGGGTGACCCTTCGCATCCGGTGACGCGGGGGTTTTTGTGTGGCAAAGTGGCGCGGTATTTGGACCGCGTGTACTCGCCGGAAAGACTGCTGTATCCGATGCGGCGCAAGGCTGGTGTGCCCAAGGGGCCGTTACCGCAGGGGCATGAGGCAGAGGCGTTTGAGCAGATTTCATGGGACGAGGCGCTGGAGCTTGTTGCGAAAAGGCTGAAGGAGACGGCCGCGGAGTTTGGGCCCGAGAGCGTTCTGCCTTACAGCTATGCGGGGACGATTGGGCAACTTGGATATGGGTCGATGGACCGGCGATTTTTTTATCGGCTGGGTGCGTCGCAGTTGGATCGAACGATCTGCTCGAGCGCGGGTGGAGAGGCGCTGACGCAGGTGTACGGGATGAAGCTCGGGACAGTCCCGCAGGACTTTGCGCATGCGGGATTGATCATCGCGTGGGGTTCGAATATCCACGGCAACAATATTCATCTGTGGCCGTTCATCGAGGAAGCGCGGCGCAACGGTGCGCGTTTCGTAGTGATCGACCCGTACAGGACGCGCACGGCGGCGTTGGCGGATGAGCACCTGGCGGTTCGGCCGGGCACGGATGTGTTGCTCGCGCTGGCAATCATGCACGTGTTGTTTCGCGATGGATATGACGATGCGGAATATCTGCGCGAGTGTGCGCGTGGAGCGGAGGAGTTGCGCGCCCATGCGCTGCAGCCGGAGCATTCGCCGGTGCGTGCGGCGGAGGTGACGGGGATTGCAGCCGAGACGATTGAGCGGCTGGCAACGGCATACGGTCAGGCGGGGAAGGGTGGGCGCGGGGCTGAATCC
>DATCDL010000170.1:0-5620 GCA_036510715.1 Acidobacteriaceae bacterium | reverse complement strand
GCCTGTCGAAAACCCCACCCCCTCAGAGCCCTCGATTCACGCAGTTTTCGCCTCTCTCCGCACACACCGCCCGGCTTTCTCTTCGGTCGATCAACACCTGCCTGTGGGCCATTAGGAAAACCCCACCCCAAACTCCCTCACCCTGTCCCATTCTCCAAACTCTTATCCCTGAGCCCGCCCACTTATGGAAACCGTGTACCCATCCTCCGCCCAGCATCCATGCGGATTCCGTCCTCTTATCCACTCTTCCACCCACAACGACTACTACTACTGGAAATATCTCTACTTTCACTCTAATTCTTAGAAGCATTCTCCACGGCGCGCATTCATCCCTCACCAAAGCCCTGAACGTCACCAAGCAAAGCCTCCCGCCGTGCGCGCAGCACCCGTCCGGGCAGGACCCCCACAAGATGCCCCCTGAAATTCACAGGCCTACGCCCTCGCACGAAACCCCTCCCACGCCCTAGAATCAGGGTGTTGCTCCAAGGCAATTCAGAGGGAGACGCAACCGATGTCCGCCACCACCGTCACATCACCCATAGAGTCGTCACCCGCATCGCAAGAGCAAGGGAGAGCCCCCATCGTGTCCACCGCAGTCCCCACCCCCGACACCGCCCCCACCGGCAACCTCGAAATCACCGTCTCCCGCGCCGAGCTCCTCCGCGAGCTCACCGCCGCTCAGTCCGTCGTCGAGCGCAAGACCACCATCCCCATCCTCTCGAACTTCCTCTTCGAAGCCACCGTCGATGAGCTCGGCGCCGGCCGCCTCACCATCACCGCCACCGACCTCGACCAGTCCCTGCGCACCTCCTGCGCGGCCAAGGTCAAGAAGCCCGGCGCCTGCACCATCCCCGCCCGCAAGCTGTACGACTACATCAAGCTCCTCGCCGACGGCGACATCTCCATGAAGCTGATGGACAACCACTGGGTCCAGATCCGGTCGGGCCGCTCGAATACCAAGATGGTCGGCATGGCCCGCGCCAACTTCCCCCAGGTCCCCGAGTTCCCCGCCGCAGGAGCCTACAAAATCTCCTCCCCCGCGCTCGGCAACATGATCTCCAAAACCATCTTCGCGATCTCCAACGAAGAATCGCGTTACACCCTCAACGGCGCCCTTCTGGTCCTCAAGTCCGAGTCCATGGCCATGGTCGCGACAGATGGTCACAGGTTGGCCCACATCGAAAAGCTCGGTGAGGCCCTTGAAGGCATCTCCGGCGAGAAGAAGACCCTCATCCCCCGCAAGGCCCTCGCCGAGCTCGCCAGCCTGCTCTCCGCCTCCGACGCAGACCATCTGGAGTTCGGTGACGACGACCAGACCCTCTTCTTCAAAGTCGGCGGTCGCGTTCTCACCAGCCGCAAGCTCACCGGCCAGTTCCCCAACTACGAGGCCGTCCTCCCCCGCGACAACACCAAGTTCGTCATCGTCCGGTCTGAAGATCTGATGGCTTCTATCCAGCGCGTAGCCCAGTTCGCCGACGAGCGCTCCGGTGCCATCAAGATCCGCCTCGAACAAAACGAGCTCAAGATCAGCGCCCAATCCACCGACGCCGGCGAGTCGGAAGACATCATCGAAACCCCCTACAACTACGACCCCATTGTCGTAGGCTTCAACAGTTCCTACCTGGTCGACTTCCTCCGCGCGACGGGAGTGCAAGGCGAAGTCCGCCTCGAGTTCAAGGACGCCCAATCCGCCGGCCAGATGCGCCCCGAAGACGCCAACGAAGACGTCAAATACCGCTACATCCTCATGCCAATGAGGATTTGATTCTTCGTAAATAACCCTTTTTGCGGAAAAACCCATAATTTGGCCAAATGGCCAAATTATGGGTACAAAATCTCTTCATTTTTGCAATTTGAACCATAGTGTGGCCACGGTGGCCAACTTATGGGCTATTCGAGCAGAAAACAGCGCCAGGGTAACAGTCACATCGCAACCCTGGTGGAACGGCATTCGCGTTTCACCATCCTGGTCAAAGTACCCAGCAAAGACACAGCGACCGTGGTCGCCGCGCTGAGCCGGCAGGTTTGTAAACTCCCCGCGTCTCTGAGGCGCTCTCTCACCTGGGACCGCGGACTGGAGATGGCCAAGCACAAAAGCTTCACGGTGAACACGAATGTGAACGTCGATTTCCGTGATCCGCAGAGCCCTTGGCAGCGCGGTACCAACGAGAACACCAACGGATTACCGCGACAGTACTTTCCCAAGAAAACCGACTTATCCCACTATTCCCAAGCCGACCTCGACAAAGTAGCGCTGCAACTCAATCAACGTCCTGGAAAACCTTGGGCTTTGAAACTCCTGCGAGTAAACTCCAAGCCAGCGTTGCATCGACCGCTTGAGACCGCCCGACTTTACGGGAGGTACCGCCTTCGCTGGCGTTTTGGGTTACCGCAAACCGCCCTCGAGGTGGAATGTTAAGTAAAATCTGCTGATCCCGGGCAGTCGTAACGCGAGATTTTGAGGCAAAGCCCCGAAGACATCCAGTTACCTTCTGCTGGCTGGGGGGATTTTCCTCGAGACGCGTGCTGTACGGCTCAGTTCCAAGGGCAGTGCACTTACAAACACCACGTCGAACCGAACGAGCACGTGGAACTTCAGAGAGCAATTTGCGCCGCGTTGTTTGAGGTAGTCACGTGTGAGGAACCTCCTGGTCATTGTGGGTCTCTTGCTGATTCGAGCAGCTTCTCTTGCGCAGCAGGCGCTTCCGCTCCCGGACGCGCCTAGTGCGGCGCTGGCGAAGGCAGCTCTGCGCCTGAAACCAGACACTGTAGACCCATCGGAGTTACCGACTGTTGAACCGCCTGAAAGGAGAAGCACTGATGGGCAAGACTTTGGCAACAAGTTCAACGAGTTTTCTTACAATATCGAGCCTTCGGGTCGTGGCAATCGCGAAGTCCTGGACGTAGGCATCGATCCACGCGTGCTGTTCGCCAGCATGAACCGGCCGAGCACTACGTATGTGACCGTAGATGCGGACGGCTGGTACCACCCGGTGCCGGAACGCTATCACTGGAAGGGCCTGTTGTGGGAGTCGTTCGCCTTCTTTGGCGTAGAGAACACGCAGCGCCTGTTCGCGGATTCGTATCTCCGCGAACTTCTCGCAAACAAACCTTACTGGCACGACTACATTGCTTCAGTGGGTCAATGGAACTGGCGGCGATGGGATGATGGCGACGATTTTCTGGTGGCGTATATCGCGCATCCTCTGCAGGGATCGGTGACAGAGTTTATCGAGATCCAGAACAGCCCGCGTCATCGCGGAGATCGCATCAACGACGGAAAGGCCTACTGGAAGGGCAGGATGCAATCTATGCTTTGGGCCACGACGTTTAGCTTCGATCAAAAGATTGGACCGCTGGGAGAGACGGCGATAGGAAACGAGGGCGGCTATACGTACGTGGACGGATGCTCGTATTACTGTTCCAAATATTTCGACAATCCCAGTGCCTACAAGGTGACGAACAACACGGGGTGGGTGAAGCTCGTCAGCACGCCGGTAGTGGGCACGGTCTGGACGGTGATGGAAGATGCGCTCGACCACTTTGTCAGCGATCGCGTGCAGGGCGACAGGATCCATGCGATCTTTCCGAAGATCCTGCGCGGCTCGCTGAACCCCGCACACACCATGGCGAATTTACTGCGCTGGCGGATACCGTGGTATCGGGATTGGCAAGGCGGCCACAACCAGTACCTGACCCCCAGGCCACATCTTCTACCTGGCGATAACAAAGTAATCCTGGATCAGCCGGTGTATCAGTTTTTCCCGCACATTACCTGGATCAAACTGCCGGTGAATACGCAGACCTGCTCCGGGTGCCGGCAGAGTCTTGCCGGTTATGGATTCGATTTTTCGCGACGGATCGCAACCTATGCCGATCTGGATGCAGATTGGAACGACCTCGCGAACGCCAGCCCGCTGCCATCGGACCACGCTGGCGGCAGTGCCGTGACAGCGACGTTTGGGTTGCGCTCCGGCTACACGAACAAGTACTACTCCGTGAAGGCTTACCTGCGGCCCGGCTTCCTGAGTTATAACCGTGCCTACGTGGCGAGCCCGTCGGACAGCGAACCCATACCGCCGATCGGCCGGATTACCCACTTCACCGTGGCCCTCGGAATAGACGGGGATGTGTATGTAAATCACCACCTGGGATTTCGAGGAGTGATTGGCAACCAGCCAGTACGATACCGCGAGGCGACGGTAGACCCTCCCGGGATTGGGACGTATCCGTATCTGAACTGGTTGTCGAAGGAGTACTTTCTTACGAACGAAAACTGGACGTACGAGATGGGAACCGTACTGAGTTTTTGATACCGCTAGCGATCACAGGCTTCTCGGAAGCGATATGTCGACTTTCACCGAAAACAGTATTTCGCAACCACGGACTCGAACTAGCCGACAAGGTGTCCTGCCGAACCACTGGCGAGACTCGCAACGATCGGCAACATCTTCAAACGCACACGCCCCATCGCATCACATACAACAAATCCAGGAACAGCCTGACGGAAACTTCCGCTATCACTGGAGAAGGAGAAGCAATGCAAAAGCGCACACTGGGAAAGAGTGGGCTGGAAGTTTCAGCTCTTGGATTCGGCTGCATGGGGCTCAGCCACGGCTTTGGCCCCGCCACTGAAAAACAGAAGGCCCTCGAAGTTATCCGTAAGGCCTACGAAGGCGGCGTCACACTCTTTGACACTGCTGAGGCCTACGGCCCAAACAAGAATGAAGAGTTGCTCGGCGAGGCGGTCGCCAGCTTCCGCGATCAGGTGATCATCGCCACAAAATTCGGCTTCAGCTTCGACGAGAAGGGTGCCATCAACGGAACGAACAGCAACCCTGCTCGCATCCGTCAGGTAGCCGAGGAAGCATTGAAGCGTCTCAACACCGACGTGATCGACCTCTTCTACCAGCATCGTGTTGACCCCAACGTTCCCATCGAGGAGGTCGCTGGAACCGTCAAAGATCTGATCGCGGAAGGCAAGGTAAAACACTTCGGAATGTCGGAAGCAGGCGCAGCGACCCTCCGCCGCGCTCACGCCGTTCAACCCGTCACCGCGCTGCAGAGCGAGTACTCTCTCTGGTGGCGCGAGCCCGAGGAGAAGATCATTCCAACCCTCGAAGAGCTCGGCATCGGCTTCGTCCCCTTCAGCCCCCTAGGCAAAGGCTTCCTCACAGGAGCGATCACCGAAGCCACCACCTTCGACAGCACGGATTTTCGCAACGTCATTCCTCGTTTTAATGAAGATGCCCGCAAGGCCAACCAGACTCTCGTCGACGCCCTTGGAGAGATCGCGTCGCAGAAAAATGCGACCCGCGCACAGATCGCTTTGGCATGGCTGCTCGCTCAGAAGCCATGGATTGTTCCGATCCCAGGCACCACCAAGCTCCACCGTCTCGAAGAGAATCTTGGTGCAGCCGATGTTGTCCTTACCCCTGCCGATCTAATGCAAATCGACATTGCTCTTGCCGCAATCAAGGTGCAGGGTGCACGCTATCCAGCGCATCTGCAAGCACTCGTCGGCAGGTAGATCACGCCTCGCGGAAGACGCCCTCAGCGTGGGTGCGTCTCCCGTCTTACTCGTCTGCATCGAACCAACAAACGAAGGAGATAATCGATG
>DATCDL010000169.1:0-3509 GCA_036510715.1 Acidobacteriaceae bacterium | reverse complement strand
CGTTGCTTTTGTCGTTGTTTTTGTCGTTGTTTTTGTCGTTGTTTTTGTCGTTGTTTTTGTCGTTGTTTTTGTCGTTGTTTTTGTCGTTGTTTTTGTCGTTGTTTTTGCCGCTGCTTTTGCTTTTGCTTTTGCCGCTGCTTTTGCCGTTGCTCGTTTCACCGGATTAGCAGGGGCCTTCAGGCCCCTGAAATCTTCCCGCGCAAGAAGAGGGCTTTAGCCCTGGCGCACCTCAACCATTCAGCGCCGCCAGCAACCCCTCCGCACTCCCCACCGGCGGTAGACAAGCATTCCCGCGACAGACCACCGCCACGCTCCCCTCCGCTGCCGGCAGATGTGGCAATGTCTCCGCCAGCACCGGAGGCAGACCATCAAGCTGCGACCGCCGCAGTCGAATCACACTCTTGTTCGCCGCATACTTCGCCATGGCGGTCACGGCTAGCTCCTCTGCCTGTGCATCCTCGCCGATCACGCACACCTGCACCGGACCCTCCACCGCCCGCCGCAACGCCAGCCCATAGCTCGCCGCATACAGTCCAAAGTGCTCGACGATCCCAGCAAACGTCTCCATCGTCTCCTGCGCGCGCGCCTCGTATATCGCATCATTTGTCAGCGCCGCCAACCGCAGAAGCACCGTCGCCGCAACCGCATTCCCAGCCGGCGTGGGCGAATCCTGCAGTGGTTTTCGACGAGCACTGAGCGCACCAATCGCCGCAGCGTCCAACTCCGTATCGAAGAACCCACACCCCGTCGCATCGTAGAACCGTGCCAGCATCGCATCGGCAATCTCCTTCGCCACGGTAAAGTAGTGCAGCTCACCCGTCGCCTCCCACGCATCCAGCGCAGCATTCGCAAGAAACGCATAATCCTCAAGCACACCAGCAATCCGAGCTGCCGCCACACCCTCGCCGTACGCCACCACATGCGCCAGCCCAGCCTCTGCATCCCACGCAGCCGCAAGCACGCGATCCAGCGACTTCAGCGCAAACTCCACCGGCTCCTTCAACCCCAACCCCCGCCCCGCAGCAAAGTATGCTGAGATACACATTCCATTCCAACCCGTGTAGACCGTCTTATCGACATAGGGAGTCTTCCGCAGCAATCGCGCACCATACATCTTCTTCTTAGCCGAATCGAGCAGCGGATCCACAATCGCAACATTCCTGCCCGCTGTCCGCGCAGGACGCAGCACATTCTTCGACGGATTGTGGTGCATATCCCCCACCGCGCGCAGATCGTAATACTTCTCCGCCACCACAAACTCTTCCGCCGTCAACACGGCCTTCGCTTCATCGAGCGTCCACGTAAAGTAGTCGCCATCATCCTCCAGCGAGTCATCCGCATCCTGTGACGCATAAAATCCGCCCAGCTCCCGATCGCTCAGCCACTCATCCATCCAGCGCAGAATATCCTTCGCCACGCGCGCGAACTCCGGCTCCACAAACGTCTGGAACGCATGCGCATAGTTCTTCAGCAACTCGCTGTTGTCATACGCCATCTTCTCGAAGTGCGGCACAATCCAACGCTCATCCACCGAGTACCGATGAAACCCACCCGCCAACTGGTCATAGATTCCACCCGCCGCCATCTTCTCCAGCGTCACCGTCGCCACATGCTTGGCCTGCTCAGCATCTTCGCGACCGCGCCCCGCAGCATCGATCAACAAATCCAACGCCCCCGGATGAGGGAACTTCGGCTGCGATCCAAACCCGCCATTGCGTTCATCGAACTGCTTCACAATCGAATCAATCAGCTTCGCCAGCAGCGGAGCGCCCGGATCACCTGCCCTCCCTGAGAAGGTTTCATTATGCTCAATCGCCTGCATCACACTGCCGGCCGATTCCTCGACCTCGTCGCGCCTGTTCGCATACGCATCCGCCATCGTCACCAGCACCCGCTGAAAGCTGGGCCGCCCATACCGCTCATCCGGAGGAAAGTACGTCCCACCAAAGTAGGGCTTACCGTCCGGCGTCAGAAACGCTGTCAGCGGCCACCCACCCTGCCCGCTGATGGCAGACACCGCCGCCTGGTACCGTGTGTCCACATCCGGCCGCTCATCGCGATCCACCTTCACGGCCACAAACTTGTCATTAATAATCTCCGCCGTAGCAGGATTCTCATAACTCTCGCGGTCCATCACATGGCACCAATGGCACCACACCGCGCCGATATCCAGCAGCACCGGCTTGTTCTCGAGCTTCGCCTTTGCAAAGGCCTCGGCTCCCCACTCATTCCACTCAATCGGCTGATGCTGCGCCGACCGCAGGTACGCCGAGGCAGCCCGGCTCAAGGAATTCAACGTCACGTCGTTCTTCAAATGTTCATCGCTCATCACTATCCAGTCTAACGTTCCAACCCGCACCCACCAACACAAAGACGCCCCGCCTGCGGCCATAACCACCATCGCAAACGGAGCGCCCTGATTGTCACGCGTCAACCACTACTGACTACTGTGTAATGGCTGTCGGATACCAAGTCTCCAGATCAGCATGCATTTCCTTGAGCGCATCCACATTCAGATACACCATGTGCCCCGCCGGGTAATACCCAAACTGCACATTCGAGGCAATCGCAGGCGGCAACAACATCTCCGACAGGTCATGCTCCGTGCGGAAGAACGGTGTCGCCAGATCAAACCAGCCATTCGCGGAGAATACCTTCAGGTGCGGATTCTTCCGCATCGCATCTCCCAGGTCGATCACCGTATCCGGCATCGTCTCCTCGCGTCCAAACCCTGCGCGTTCCCCCGACGGCCTGTGCTTCCAATCCCAGTTCTGGTTGATCCCCGGGCCCTGCAGGAAGTACGGATCCGAGCTTGTGTATTTCAGATCGTTCTGCAGATAATTGTGAAACGCTCCCACGAACACCCCCGAGATCCCCGTGTCCGAAGGATCGAACCCCGGGTTCTCCCCTGCGCCATCCACATCGAACGCTTCAAACCGCGCATCATAGCGGCCCAGGATTTGGTCGTCATCCCGGAACAACTCTTTGCGAAAGTGTGTAGCCGATACCCGTAGCTTCGCGTCCTTCACATACTGCATGCTCAGCCCGGTAAACGCAGCCACCTGCTGTGCAATCGAGTCGAACTCCGCCGCAGGCAACTGGTCGCCCTGGTCCAGCGCAGTCGAGTATGGCCCCCGCGCAAACTCACGAGCCTTCTCCACAAACTCCTTCATCGTGCCCGTGTGCGGTACCTTGTTGTAGTACCACGCAATTGCCGCGTAGCTTGGAATATAGACCTTCGCGTCCGTGTCATATCCCGGTGCCAGGTCGTTGTAGTTCAAAATCGACGACAGCAGAATCACTCCGTTGAACTCGATGCCATCATTATTCAGCGCAGCCACCAGGGCCGCCGACCGTGGCGTCCCATAGCTCTCGCCAAACAGAAACTTCGGTGAGTTCCACCGATTGTTCACCGTGATATATCGCGTGATGAACTTGTCAAACGCCTTCACATCCTGATCCACGCCCGCAAAGTCCTTCACCGTTCCCTTGCCCGCCAGCCGCGAAAA
>DATCDL010000168.1:0-5620 GCA_036510715.1 Acidobacteriaceae bacterium | reverse complement strand
AATGACGATGATCAGTTCCAAGACATACCTCCGAAAAGTGGGAATTGCCAGGCAAGGCTCATAGATAGATGCCTTCTAGCTCGGCTCTGTTATCCACGAAAGTCACAACAAAAAAATATCAATCCAAGCAACGCGCCTCCGAAGAATTCGCTCTTATGTTGGGTTGCTGGGCGCTCAGCGTTCAATTTCAAGTCAAGCAAGGCGGCAAACGATGTTCTTACTTCTGGCTCTTATCCTGGTCCTGGCATGGGCAGGCTGTTTCTTTCTCTTCCATATCACCGCTCTCATGATTCACATCCTCCTCATCTTTGCGGTGATTTCGCTCGTCTTTCATTTCATCTCCGGACGCAAAGCGGCTTAGCTTTCGCCCGCCAGGCACGCAGACCGCAACAGAAAAGCCGAACTCCAGGGCTCGGCTTTTCTGTTGTGGCTTTCTCGTAAGAAGTAGCTTAAGAAGCAGCTACTGATGCGTAATGTTCGCTGCCGGCTCCTGCGGCGGTATCGGCAGAGACGTGCTCGAGGCAAGCGCCCCGGGAAGCTCTTCAGCGAGTCTTTGCGGCCTGGTCACCAGTGCAATCTCCAGCACTTCATCCATCTGCTCCACCCAGTTCAGCTTCATCTCGTTCTTGATCAGATCCGGCAGATCGGCCAGGTCTCTCTTGTTGTCCGCTGGAAGAATCGCCTCGCGAATACCTGCGCGATGCGCCGCGAGCAGCTTCTCCTTCAGGCCGCCGATCGGCAACACCTTGCCGCGCAGCGTAATCTCGCCGGTCATGGCAATATCGCGCCGCACCTCGATCTTCGTCAGCGCACTCGCAAGCGCCGTCGCCAGCGTGATGCCCGCCGACGGGCCATCCTTCGGAATGGCTCCTTCCGGCACATGAACGTGGATGTCTATGTTGCGATAAAAATCCCGCGGCAGTCCCAGGTGATGCGAGCGTGAACGGATGTACGTGAGTGCGGCCTGCGCGGACTCCTGCATCACGTCGCCGAGTTGCCCCGTCGCCGTCATCTTGCCCTTGCCATCCAGCACCTGCACTTCCGTCTGCAGGATGGTGCCGCCCATCTCCGTCCACGCCAGCCCGGTCACAAGCCCAATCTCCGACTTCTCCTGCACCTGCGAGTCGCGATACTTTGCCACGCCCAGCAGCGTGCTGAGAGACTCCAGAGTCACCGGCTCAGTATGCTTGTTGTTGCCGACAACCTTGCGCGCAACCTTGCGGCACACATTACCGATCTCGCGCTCCAGGTTACGAACGCCAGCCTCACGCGTATACGCACGAATAATCTCGCGCAACGCATCGTCGGTAAAATTCACCTGCTCGTCGGTCAAGCCCGTTGCCTCGAGCTGCTTCTTCACCAGGTACTGCTTGGCGATCTCCAGCTTTTCGAGTTCGGTATAGCCGACGAGACGCAGCACCTCCATGCGATCCTGCAGCGGTCCAGGAATCGTGTGCAATACATTCGCCGTCGCGACGAACAGCACCTGCGACAGGTCGTACTCCACGTCAAGATAATGGTCCTGGAACGTATTGTTCTGCTCCGGATCAAGCACCTCAAGCAGCGCCGAAGACGGGTCGCCGCGGAAGTCCGAGGCCATCTTGTCGATCTCATCCAGCATGATCACCGGGTTCTTCGTTCCGGCCTTCTTCATCGCCTGGATAATCTGTCCTGGCAACGCACCAATGTACGTCCGGCGATGTCCGCGGATCTCCGCCTCATCACGCACGCCGCCCAGCGACATCCGCACAAACTTCCGCCCTGTGGCCTTCGCAATCGACATGCCTAGTGAGGTCTTCCCCACGCCCGGGGGTCCGACGAAGCACAAAATCGAACCCTTGGGATTCTTCACCAGCTGCCGCACCGCGAGAAATTCCAGGATGCGATCCTTGATCTTCTCCAGCCCATAGTGATCTTGATTCAGTACCGTCTCCGCGTTTTCGATCGAACGAATTTCCTTCGACCGCTTCTTCCACGGCACCGCGAGCAACCAATCCAGATAATTTCTGGAAACTGTGGACTCAGCCGACATCGGCGGCATCGCCTCCAGCTTCTTCAACTCCTGCATGGCCTTTTCCTGCACGTCCTTGGTCATGCCGGCTTCTTCAATCTTCTTCTTCAGCTCGTCGAATTCGCTCTTCTCGCCGCGCCCAAGCTCCTTCTGAATCGCTTTGATCTTTTCGTTGAGGTAGTACTCTTTCTGCGCGCGCTCCATCTGCCGCTTCACCCGCGACTGAATCGTGCGATCCATGTTCAGCTTCTCAATCGCAATATCCAGTGTGTCCGCAACCCGCGATAGCCGCACCTCCGGATCGAACACTTCGAGCAGTTGCTGCTTCTCCTCAATCGCCAGCGGCAGATTCGCTGCAATCACGTCCGCCAGTTTCGCCGGCTCGTCGGTGCGCAGCGCTGCCGACGCCTCCTGGTTCAACGACTGCTGCAGCTTTCCATACTGCTCAAACAACTGATGCACTCGCGCCACCAATTGCTCCGTCGCCGCACTTGTTTGCAGCTCTGCAGTGGACGTCTTCACCGTCGCAACGAAGAACCCATCGTCGTCATTAATCTCGCTTGCGCGGGCGCGCTCCACGCCTTCCACCAGCACCTTGATATTGCCGTCCGGCATCCTGACCGATTGCACGATGTTGCCAATCACACCAACGGTGTAAATGTCCTCGGCAGTCGGTTCATCCACGGAGGCGTCGTGCTGCGTTGCAAGGAAGATGCGGCGATCGCCGCTGAGCGCCTCTTCCAGCGCTCGAACGCTCGATTCACGTCCCACTACAAAGGGCGCCATCATGTGCGGGAAGATAACCATCTCGCGGATGGGCATCATGGGGAGTTTGCGCTGAGCGCCGTTGAGGATTTCGCGTTCGTCTTTTGTCATAGGCCTCCCGATTAGACGTTGCCCGCGCAGGAACGATGCGCGGGCTCAGCTTGAACGAAATTGTACGCGCACCGAGGGCAGGGAATTGCACAGATCTCCCCGCCATATTCAAGAGATCAAAGCGATACAAAACGGGCAGCCCTATGGCTGCCCGTCCGTTGTTACCAAAGTTCATGCCCGATTAGCCAGCTTTTTCCAGAACAACAGGGATCATGATCTCTCTCGATCGAACCATCTCTTCCGTGATCACGAGTTCCTTGACCTTCTTGTTCCCAGGCACGTGGTACATCAAATCCAGCATCAGCTCTTCGAGAATCATCCGCAGACCGCGCGCTCCAACCTTGCGCTGCAGGGCCTCACGAGCAATCTCACGAGCTGCCTCGTCGGTCCACGTAACCTTCACGCCCTCGTAGTCGAACAGCCGGGCATACTGCTTCAGAATGGCGTTGCGCGGGCGCGTGAGGATATCGATCAACGCAGCCTCATCCAACTCATCCAGAATCCCAAGAACTGGTAATCTCCCCACAAACTCGGGGATCAAACCATATTTCAGGAGATCTTGCGGTTCGGCCTGGCGCAGCAACTCTGAGTCGCGTTGCGCCCGAATCGGCGTTACCACGTCGCCATCCTTGGAGATCGCCTCGCCAATCGCCTTGAAGCCCAGCGCCTTCTTGCCGATGCGCCGCCCAATCACCTTCTCCAGCCCCACAAAGGCGCCGCCGCAGATGAACAAAATATTAGTTGTATCGACGATCGTGAACTCCTGGTGCGGATGCTTGCGGCCACCCTGCGGCGGAACGTTGGCAATCGTGCCCTCCAGCAGCTTCAGCAGCGCCTGCTGCACACCCTCACCCGACACATCGCGGGTAATCGAAGGGTTCTCGTCCTTGCGCCCAATCTTGTCGATCTCGTCGATGTAAATAATGCCCTGCTGCGCCTTCGCGACGTCGCCGTCCGCAGCCTGCAGCAGCTTCAGGATAATGTTCTCAACATCTTCGCCGACATACCCAGCCTCGGTCAGCGTCGTCGCATCGACAATCGCAAACGGCACATCGAGCATCTTCGCCAGCGTCTGCGCCAGCAGCGTCTTGCCCGAACCCGTCGGTCCCACCAGCAGAATATTTGACTTCTGCATCTCCACATCATTGCCGCGCGTCTTGTTCATCTGGATGCGCTTGTAGTGGTTATAGACCGCCACCGCCAGCTTCTTCTTGGTCTGGTCCTGGCCGATCACGTACTCATCCAGAAACGCCTTCACCTCGGACGGCTTCGGCAACTGGGCAGGCGTCGCACCTGGTTGTGCTTCACCCTTATCGTCCTCGAGAATCGAGTTGCACACTGCAACGCATTCATCGCAAATATAGGCGCGCGGATAATCTGACGGCGACGAAATGAGCTTGGCAACTGCGTCCTGCGACTTGTGGCAAAACGAACAGCGGAGAGACTCTTCCGTGCCCCTTGAGGTCTTCATCGACAAGGTGACTCCTTTGCCCCCGATGCGCAGGAATGCACGGGCGCGAAACAACGTCTAGTTTACACCTGAGATCACCGTCTCAGGGTGTTTTGAAACACGACAACATGCGTAACTCGATTCCCGGTATCGACTAGGATTCGCATCCTCCCGAAAAGGGAACTCCTCGAAAGTGAAAGTGCCCCACCGCCTCGCAATCTAACGCGAAACGATGAGGCCCTTCCGCCGTTTTGCCTATGTCGTGCGCGGACGATCGATAATGTCATCGATAATCCCATATTCCTTGGCCTGCGGTGCGGTCATAATAAAGTCCCGCTCCACATCCCGCTCAATCCGGTCCAGCGGCTGCCCAGTACTTGCGCTCATCAACTTGTTTGTGAGCTCACGAATACGAAGAATCTCGCGAGCGTGGATGTCGATGTCGGTAGCCTGTCCCCCCAGTCCGCCCATCGACGGCTGGTGAATCAGAATCCGCGAGTTGGGCAGCGTGAACCGCTTCCCCTTCTTGCCTGCCATCAACAGGAACGCGCCCATTGACGCTGCCTGCCCAATGCAAAATGTCACCACATCATTCTTGATGTACTGCATCGTGTCATAGATCGCCAGGCCGGCTGAAATCGAACCGCCCGGCGAGTTGATGTACAGCTGGATGTCCTTCTCCGGGTCTTCGCCCGAAAGAAAAAGCATCTGCGCGATGATCAGATTGGCGACATTGTCATCAATCGGCGTGCCCAGAAAAATAATGTTGTCGCGCAGCAGACGGCTGTAAATATCGTAGGAGCGTTCGCCCCGGCTCGTCTGCTCGAGCACCATCGGTATCAGTCCCATTGCTCTTTTCCTTTGCTTCTAGACCTGCGTGAGGTTAGGGGGTTAACGTCGGGAGCTCCAGCGAAGCCACCAGACTAGCTAGCTTTGCAACCAGCTTAGCCTGCCAGCTTGTCGAAAAGCGCGGACCCCGTCTTTTCGCGTCGCATCTGCTCCCGAATCCGGTCCATCGACCCATCTTCGGACAGTCTCTTGCGGAGCGCATCAAGCGGCTCCCGGGACTGGATCGACAGCATCAGCAACTCGCGCTCCAGGTCCTCGTCCGTCACTTCGATGTGTTCGCGCTCAGCCACCTTGTCGAGGATTAACGACACCTTGACCTCGGTCACTGCCTGGTCGCGCTGTGCCTCGCGCAGCCGTCCGAAGTCCAACTGCCGCATCGCGTCCGAACTCATGCCCTGCTGTGCCAGCGCCCGCAACCCGCGTTCCAGCCGGGC
>DATCDL010000167.1:0-4849 GCA_036510715.1 Acidobacteriaceae bacterium | reverse complement strand
TAGAAAGACGACCGAGTCATCAAGCCCGAGCGCTGCGCACCGGGCACGCAACTCCTGTTCGAGTGGCCCAACACCGGCGATCCAAAGCTTTGCCCGTGGTTCGTCCATCCGTATTTGCAAAAAGTAATGGAGTAGGAGCGTTTGTTCTTTCTCTGGATAGAGGCGCGCTACGTTGATCAAAACCGAATCGCCAGGTTCTGCACCAAGTTCACAGCGGCGACGGTCCCTGTCATCGAAAGAACCTTCAAAGATGGGTGCTTCGAAGCCGCAGACGAGAAGACGCAACCGGTCACGGCTTACACCGAATGCGAGAGTTTGTTCGTAGGTGACTTCACAATGGGCACTCACCAAGTCGAACCAGCGCAGGAGCATTCGATTGAACCGTTGCAGCAGGTTACGTTTCCAATTGAAGTTAGACCATACGTAAAGCGTCGTGATGGTCCGAACCTTTGTTCTTTGCGCAGCGACGAGCCCTACCAGGTCTGCATAGGTGTTGTGGGTGTGGAGGATGCGGATGCTCTTCTTCTGAAGGATTGCTGAAAGTTTGCGGGCAGACTGCAGCACCGGTTTCGTGCGGCGCCATGGAATTGTGTCCACCGGCAGGCCGCATCGCGCCGCGGCGTCGATGAAGGGACGTTCGGTATGGCCTGGATTAGAGAAGCAGACCAGATAGGGGGTGTAGCGCGTGCGATCGATCGTTTTGAGCCAGTTGAGTAAAGCAGTCTCAACCCCGCCATAAGCAATCGAGTGAATTAAGTGCAAGACTGGGACCGGCTCCGTTGTGGACGCCTCAGATACTTCTAGGACTTGAGCCAATTCGATCACTTCTGCGGACCATTTGAAAGGATGAAACCTAACGAGACAGAGCCATCCGATTTCAGGTCTCGCTGAATTTGTCGCAGTTGCGCGCGCCCCTGCTGTCCCTGTTGTACCCCGAGGATGATGCCGTCTGCCTGCCTTGCCAGGAGCCTTGCCCTGTTGTCCTGTCCGTAGGCGGAGGTGGCTATCAAGACATAGCGGAAGCGGCTCCGCAGATTCTCGAAGACTGCCTTAACGCCTTCGCCGATAGTTCGAAAGCGCTCTACAGAGATACTCTGACCGGCGAGGACGTAGAGACCAGGTTGCGCTTCATCCAACATCTCGTCGAGTTTGCAGCCACCGGAGACGATACGTTCAAGCTGGGATTGAGCATGCACGCCGTTACCAACTTCGCGCTCGGAGAAGTCGAGCAGCAGCACGTCGGAGGCGCCAAGTTCGACGAGCGACCTGCCAAGGTCCTTCACGAGAGCCGTGATGGGAAAGTCCGGGTTCGTTCCGGCAAGGATGATGACGCCAGGACCATTGGTCTTGAGTTGGAGTGACGTTGCCAAGGCGAGACCCTCTTTGCTGGCGGGGAAAGACTCTTGCGAGGCGGACTCACGGTGGGTGTCGGCTTGAGTGGATGCTCGATCGGGAGAGTCGATCTCTTCTTGTTTGATATAGCCCGTGAGCATGCTGGATCGAAACATGGTGTCCTTTCTAAAGTGCCGCAACTAATTGATGGTGACGAGGGGTGGTATGGGCTTTTCGATCCGGGCTTTGCTGTGGTGATGGGCGAAAAGATCGCAGCCGTCGCAAACAGTTGCTCGTCGCCCGGGCACTTCTTCTTTAGAGAACAGAGAACGCGCGGAGCGATATTTTTCGTTGTTCCAGACCGTATTGATGGCAATCGTATCCATTGTGCTGAGGTCGGCAAAGTCACGATTTTTTCGGTAGACGACGCAGCAGGGAGAGACACCCCCATCAGCATTAACAACCATCGAGCGATAGAGATAGAAGCAGGGACTTGGCTTATTGGCCTGTCCAAATTGTTGCTCTGAGTGGTCGCTTTCTACGCGTCCCTGCACACTGCTGGGATACCACTTGTCGGCGGTCTCCTTGCGGTTTTTGAACTCGTAGGGCATACCGACGGGAATGAAGCGCAGCAGGTCCACACCAATTTTTTTAGCGAGCACCTCTGCCTCGGCGATTTGGTGTTCATTCTGTTTCATGACGATGAATTGCCACTCGATGACCGGAGTTTTCTGCTTGCGCGCATTGCGGCGTTGGATGAAGGTTGTGAGGTTTTCAATGACTTTGTCGTAGTCGCCATTGATGCGGTATTGACTGTAGGTATCGGGCGAGGTGCCGTCGAGTGAGATAACGAGATACTCAAGTCCGGAGTCGAGCAGGCGGTCCATATCGTCCGATGTCACGCGCACGAAATTGGAGCTCAGGTTTGTTCCGACGTTGCTGTCCTGAGCGTGCCGAATCATACTGAATACTTCTTTGTTCAGCATCGACTCACCCCAATTGTGCATGTACGCCTCGAAGAGATTCTCGGCGAGTGGATCAAAATACTTCTTGAAGTGGGCCAATGAGAGCATGGACTGTGGACGCCCGAGATCATTGAGGCCGGTTGGACAGAGCGGGCAGCGTAGATTGCAGAAATTGCAAGGGTCAATGATCAATAGGTAAGGATTGCTCTTGCACACTATGCGATGTAGTTTGCGCTCTATCTCCGCTCGTGCGAGATTGGCCAGTTTGTGCGGCGTTCCGTGCTGCAGCACCGCTCGCATGTGCCGCTCGTTGCGCGTGTACTGAGGAACCTTCTTTAGAAGTGCCTGAGCGAGAGACATCGTTTCCCTTCTTTCCCTCCAGGATGCGGAGTCCTACACCGTCTGTTGCATCGCTGCCAGCGTTTGATCAAGACCATATTCAAAGCTGGTTCTCGGCATCCAGCCCAATCGATCCATCGCCTCGCGGTTATCACAGAAACTACGGAGCGTGTCGTTCGGTCGAAGTTGAGCCTCAGATACCTCGATGTTCGCTGGTATCCCACAGGCTTCTACAACCTTCAATGCGAGAGAATAGACACTCTGTTCACAACCCCCACCGATGGTGATGACTTCGCCGGAAAGTTCGTGTCCACGTTCCGCTGCTCGCACAAATGCGTCGATAGCATCATCGATGTAGAGGGGATCTCTGGTCTGCGTGCCACCCATCAACTGGATCGTTGTCTCGCCTCTTAGGAGCCGCGAAGCAATGCTGCTGATAAGGTTTGTCCCCTGACCCGGGCCATAAACGATGGTCGGACGCACGGAGACTACATCGATCTCATACAACTTTTGATAGAGGCGGCAGAGTTCCCAGCCGGCTAGTTTACTGATGGCATACGAGCAGAGTGGCTGTGGCGTCTGGGCGGCTGAGTAAGGAACAGGAGCGTTTCCATAGACCTTGGTCGAGTCCCCAAAGACGAACAGATGAGTTCCTGCGATCCGGCAGGCCTCGAGCAGGTTGAGCGTCATCATGGTATTGCACTGAAGTGCGGAGGCCGCTTGTCTGAAACATTCGCTGCGGTCAGGGTGAGCGGCGAGATGAAAAACGATGTTCGGTGCGAAGTGAGTTACCGCGCTCTGCGTGTCATCCTCATTGCAAAGGTCGACGACAATGCGCACGGTACCTGTCGAGGCTCGCAGTTGTTCCGCATCGCGTGCAACAGCGCCGACGCACGCGCCTTCCGCCTGCAAGCGCGGAACGAGATGAGAGCCGATAAAGCCGCCCGCGCCAGTCACGAGTATGCGTGATCCCTTAAGGGTCGCCATCAAAACGCTCCATCGCGACAGACCATCTTGACGATGGTGAGCCAGATAATGCGGAGATCGAATCGGAAGCTGCGCTTGCGAACATACTCGAGGTCGTATTCCACCGTCCTGAAGAAGCTGAGCCTCCCGCGACCCGACACCTGGGCAAGGCCCGTCACACCGGGGCGTACGGAAAACTTCAAGAGCATTTCTCCTGAGTAGTACGGCAGCATCTCTGGAATCTCTGGACGCGGACCGACGAGCGCCATATCGCCCTTGATGACATTCCAAAAGTTTGGGAGTTCATCTAATGAACTGGGTCGTAGCCAATGACCTTGCGGCGTTACACGAGGATCGCGTTCGACTTTGAAATGAAGCTGTTCTAATTCGGTCGGGTTGTAGTCATAGGCGTAGAGTTCTGGCCAGCGCTGGCGAGCATCCACGTACATGGTTCTGAGTTTGAAAAACGAGAAGCACTCCGCACCTCGCCCGAGGCGTCGCTGACGAAAGAGCCCTGGCCCTGGCGTGCCGAGCCTGATCCAAGCCCATTGCATGACGATCAAAGGCCAAAGAAAGAAGAGGGCAGCGAGACTGAAGCAGATCTCGAAACAGCGGATTGCAAATCCTGTCCGCTCTTTAGGGTAATCATAGGCGACTGCCTGTTCTTGAAGCAGCTCGTATTGCATTTGGGGAGAAGCCATGGGTGCCTGCTTTCGTTGCGAGGATTTGAAAGCGAACTAGCAGAAGAAGGCCCTAGAGATTCGCAACGGTTGATTAGACTGAAGCTGCGGCAGCTGTGCAGATCTCTTCGATCACAGCCGGTAGGGACTCGGCGAGGCCATAACGAGGCTGGTACCCGAGTTCACGAATTGCTTTGGAGATGTCGGCGAAGGAACAGAGTAGTTCGCCTGCGGCGAAAGGTGCGTGAAGAGGCGGCTGCTTGATCTGCATCACTTCAGTTACGGAACGATAAAGCCAATTGAGCGTGGTTGCTTGACCGCTGCCAATGTTGAATGTTTCCCCGCTGGCTCTGCCGCTCATCGCTCGAGAGAACCCCTGCACTACATCGAGCACATGGACGAAATCTCTCATTTGTAGACCGTCACCAAAGATCGTGGGCTGCTCCCCGCGAGTGAGTTGGTTGACGAAGATCGTCACGACCCCAACATAGGGACTCAACGTCTGTCCGGGGCCAAAGGTATTGAAGAGGCGAAGTACGGCACTCTCGATGCCGGCCTGCGCGCAAT
>DATCDL010000166.1:0-2941 GCA_036510715.1 Acidobacteriaceae bacterium | reverse complement strand
TCATGGCAGTCATTGGGATGTAAGCAGACCTGACGGGAGTACGTCCAAACCAACGCGGTTGCCCCATCCGCCATTCACCGAGACGCGTTCGCGAAACAGGCGAGAAGGAATATCGGCCGGTGAACGATCGACCTACTGTGCCTTAGTGCGGGCGGTTTTGATGACTTTGGCGCATTCTCGGTTTCATCGGCGATAGATTTGCCGGATGCCGCAGGACTCATCACCACTGGCACATCGCCGAGGTCGGCTAGCTGAATCTTTATTCCAGGATAGGCGAAGGAAGCATTGAGCCGCCTGCTGAGCGTCTCGACGATTTCAGCAGGCGTATCTTTGGGCGCGCTGAGACCTCGCATCAAGGTTGCCTGGTCCCCTGGCAGGAAATCGCCAATGGTCGGCAGGTCAGGCAACGCCTCAGAGCACTTGGCCGATGTCACGGCCAGCGCGCGCAGCTTCGCGCAACTTCTTGAACCGCCGTGGTACGGACCCGTATGCCCGGTGGTGTGGGAGTTGCGCCGTGCAAGTGCGTTGAACTCCGTCGCCTGAGATGGCGGCCGCGGTAAAGCCTAGCGAGCAGCCGCGTACCGAGTCTTGCGTGGTGTCCGGTAAGGGCCACTGCGAAGCGTAGACAGGGAGGTTGCAGGCCGGAATAAAGTGAACGGGAAAATAGCCCCGAAATCGAACGTGATCGGAGTAGCCGACCCTGTCTCTCAAAGGGGAAGGCGGAACTGCAGGCCGCGCAAGAGTGCGAGCGGCCTGGAGTGCTCCCGGGGTTCGTACCGCCAGCATGCAACCAAAGGGGACAACGTGAACACGGGAGATCCAGTCGGTTCAAACGAAAGTTTGTAGGGCCCGACAAGCCGGCAAGGCGAGGAAGGCCTGACGACCGAATGGAAGTCATACTGACTGATAGTACTCGGAGGACGGGAGAGCCGGCCACATGGGGAAGCGGTCAGCGGCAGGTGATTTGTTCCTGGGCAACATGGGCTCCATTCAACGGGAGACACGGCCTTCTATTCAAAGAGAAGATCAGCTAGCCATGGAAACGAAACTTGAACAGATAGCAGCGAAAGCTCGACGCGAACCTAAACTCCGTTTCACGTCGCTGGCTCATCACATCACCCGTGATCGGGTGCGGAAGAATCTGTTGCAGATTACGAAGCGGTCGGCCGCGGGGGGTGGATGGACAGACGGTGGAGGCGGCGAAGGAGAGCATCGATGGATGGATAGAGCCGATGCTCCAGTCCATTCACCGCCAAGGATATAGAGCGCCGGATATTCGGCGGGTCTATATCCCCAAGCCCGGCAAGACGGAAAAGCGCCCACTTGGTGTGCCAACTGTCGCTGACCGGGCGCTCCAACGCAGCACGGCCGAAGTGTTGTCTGCCATCTATGAACAGGACTTTCTGCCCTGCTCATTCGGTGGTCGGCCAAAGCTCAGCGCTCATCATGCCCTGGCGACCCTCAATGAGGTTATCGCCGGCGGCAAAATTAGGTGGGTGTTGGAGGCGGATCTGAAGAACTTCTTTGGGAGTCTCAATCACGATTGGGTCCTCCGTTTCGTCGCGCATCGAGTCGGTGATCCGCGCCTGATCAGTCTGATCCGGCGTTGGCTGAAGGCAGGCGTGTTCGAAGATGGGAAGGTCCATCCGAGCGAGGAAGGAACACCGCAAGGGGGGATCGATCAGCGTACTGTTGAGCAACCTTTATCTTCATTATGTGCTCGACCTCTGGTTCGAACGCGTGGTGAAGAGCCGGTTGCGGGGCGAAGCCCGGCTGGTGCGCTATATCGATGACTTTGTGATTTGTTTCCAATATCGATCGGACGCCATCCGTGTTCAGGACGCGTTACGCCTTCGGTTGGGAAAGTTCGGCCTTACTCTTGAGCCGACCAAGACCAAATTGGTCGAGTTTGGTCGGTTCGCGCAGCGACACGCGGGCAAACGCGGCAGAAGGCGCCCGGAAACCATCTACTTCCTGGGGCTGACGCTGTATTGCACGCGAAACCTGAAAGGTAACTTCAAGGTTGGGATGCGTACCGAGAAATCTCGGTTGCGGCGCAGCCTTTTGTCACTGCAGGAGCTCATGCGGCGAATACGGCATTACACGATCGGTGACCAGGTCGGCGAAATCAACGCCGTCCTACGCGGCCACTATACCTATTCCGGCGTCGCCGGAAATCTCCGGAGTCTCGTAAAGGTGTACCGCGCCGTAGAACGTTGCTGGAAACGGATGTTGTGCAGCCGTAGCTGGGCCGGGCGACGCTTGACCTGGGAGAAGTTCAACCAGATCAAAGCAAGGATGCCGTTACTGAAACCAAAGCTGCGGCTCCCTTATCCGGAGTTGCAGGCTCTTGCAGTGCTGTGAATCACCCGCCGAAGAGCGTAGTGCGGGAAATCCGCACGCTACGTTCTGTGGGAACCGGAGGCGGGCGACCGCCTCCGGTGACCCGGTGCGATTCCCTTCGCCTGGGTCTGGGTCGCATGTAGCGGGGAGTGGCGGAGGGAGAGGAACTGGGATCCAACATTCTCTCGCAGGATTTCGCTCGGTTTCGCGGCGGTTCTATCGCGGAGCCCTTATTGTCGAGTCGCGTCCTGCAATATTGCAATTAAAGGCAATTCCCGGATACTGCTTGACGAACGCCCGCACGGCCGCCGATGCGCAGCCGCTGTACTATTCCCGGCCTGGGGCGGCATCCGATGGTTCAAGCGGAGGCGATCGTCCGCGCCGGTAAGCGTCCCTTCCAGCGGTTCGAGCGTCATCGGCTTTACAGGACTCTCGCTCTTCGGCTGCTCGCTTCCTTTGGTCGCCGGTGCTGTTGATTTGGTCAGTCGCTCAGCTTGGTAAGTGCCGAGCCTTTGTGAGCGGCAATATGATCGGTTTTGTCGCTTTTGATCTCATATTGCGGCGAGTCGGGGCTGGCGTGATGAGTGTGGCCCTTATA
>DATCDL010000165.1:0-7426 GCA_036510715.1 Acidobacteriaceae bacterium | reverse complement strand
TGTACGTCACCACGGGAAACGGGCCCTGGGACGGAAAAACTGCCTGGGGCGATTCGGTGCTGAAGTTTGGGCCGACACCTGTCTCGGGTGCGAACGGCACCATGCAGCCAATCGATTATTTTACGCCGTCCAGCTACCAGTTCATGGATTGCTTTGACGCGGATTTGGCTGCCGGGGGCCTCCTGCTGGTCCCCGGAAGCACAACCCTGATTGCAGGAGGCAAGACAGGAACGATGTACTTGGTCGACAGCACGAACCTCGGGCATGAATCGTCGGACGACGCGGGAGCGCTGCAGGAGCAAGTGTGGGGCGCAGGCCTGACCTATGGCGGCACGTACCAGCAGAGTTGCCAGGACAGCACGGGAACGAATTACGCGAATATCACCTCGTATGAAATTTTTGGTTCGACGGCCTATTTCAATGGCTCTGCTTATCTGGGCGTGACGCCGACGTCATCGAGCGGCCCGGGGGGGGTGAGACAGTATGATTTTGTGAGCACCCTGAGCCCTCAAAGCGACACGTTGGACTATCAGAACGAGGGAACATACGGTACCACCCCCTTCATTTCAGCGAATGGCACAAATGACGGCATAGTTTGGTACATCAACCAGGGGAACCCGCTGCAGAATTCGAGCAAAGCTCCTCCAACGAGCGCTTCGCTGATCGCGTATGACGCGTCGAATTTCCCGACTCAGCTCTATAGCAGCACCGCGAACAGGGGCGACACGCCGGGATACGGCATCAAATTCAGCTCGCCGGTGGTCGCAAATGGGAAAGTGTATATCTCGACAGGCACCGACCTGACGACAGTTTCGAATCCGCGGGGCGAAATCGACGTCTACGGCCTGAAGTAGACGATCCTCGCCACAACGCCGTTACGGATATCCGTTCGCCCAACCGTATGCCTTCGGGGCGGCGAGCGACTGGATCAGCCTATACCGCTTGCCAGCCGCACATCCTCGCCAGAACCCAGATTCCCCAAAAGCTTCAACTTTTAATGCCTGGCTTCGGAGCCCGGCACATCTTTAGCCGATCAACTCGCGATATCTTCCAATTCCAAGCAATTTGAGGCAGCGAACAACTGCCTCTGCGGGGATTGCTCTTTTCCCATTCTGAGAGTACGTAACCGTGCGCAGACTTGGGGCAGGAAGATTGGCTGAAAGGGTCAGATTTGATTTTGATCGGAGTGCAAAAATCTTTTACCTGATTGGATCGGATTCGAGCAAACTGTGAGGATTGCTCAAAAGGGGGCATACCCTGACGCATAAATTCGGTATGATGTAGTGGTCCCTTCTATGTAGTAGTTCCTCGATTGTTGCCTGCGGGTGCCCAGCAGGGATCATCAGGAAGAAGCGAACGACGCTATATGCGCACGCTCTTTCCTCAACAAATGATCGCCTGTCGCGGTGAGCCCGGAAAAAAGGCTTAGCCACAGTGGAGTGCAAGACCTCTGCTTCGCCGAGCTGTACGCGAAGAGGTTGCTGAGAAGAAATTTTACAGGGCGCGTAGCCGCCTTGTAACTCAAGCCACCCACGAATCAATCCGATAGACTGATCCCCGAAAGAGCGTCGGGGAATTTGTGTGGGAAAGTTTGCCGCCTCAAGGGATCTGGGAAGCTCCCCGCTAAGGCGGTTTTGTGAGAATTCACTCGCTCGTTCGTGCCACACCCTTGCTTTCGCCCGCCTCTTTATCTTCAACAAGCGTGCGGACGCTGGAGATCGCACTGCTGAACCAGATGCGCGACTTGCGGAATTGGTTGCTGAGGAGCGAAATCGGATTCGTTGCGCTCAGAATCACGAAGGCAAACCCATAGCCACGAAAGGCTTAGATACAAATGAACTTGCTCCGAAAAATTTCCTTTATCTTTACCATCGTGGGAGTGTGCTCTTTTCCTGCATGGGCCCAGGTCACCGTCAACTACCCCGCCAACGGCGCCGTGGTTGAGCCGCAGTTTTCGCTTTCCGCCGGTGACAGCACATGCTCCGGCCAACCAGTGAGCGCTATGGGCTTTTCGCTCGATAGCAGCAGCAACAACACCTTCGTCTACAGCACCTCTATCTATTCCTCAGTGACCGCCCCGGCGGGCGCGCACACGTTGCACGTTAAGGCCTGGGGTAATTCAGGATCTGCCTGCGATACCGACGTGGCCATCACTGTAGATGGAGTTTCGGTTTCGGCGCCCGGCAACGATGCGGCCATTTCCTCGACTTTCACCCTTATCGCGAACTCTGTTACGTGTTCATTACAGCCTGTCACGGCAATGGGGTATTCGTTTGACTCAGGTAGCACCGTCTTTGTGTACGCAAACTATATGAATGGCTCCGTAACCGCGCCCAGTGGTGCGCAGACCTTGCATGTAAAGTCCTGGGGCAACCAGGGTTCTGGCTGCGACACAGATGTAGCTCTGAATATTGAGGGTTCCGCATCCCCGGCCGGCGGCGTGAACGTGAGCGAACCGGCAAACAACTCTACGGTTGCCTCTCTCTTCGCTCTGGATGCCACCTCTACATCCTGCTCTTCGCAGGCGATCAGCGCCATGGGGTATTCACTTGATGGAAGCACATCGACCGCGATCGTATACAGCACTTCCGTGTCTGCCTCCGTCAGCGCTGCCGCGGGTGCGCACGTTCTTCATGTAAAGTCGTGGGGCAATGCGGGCGCGGCCTGTAGCACGGATGTGAGCATCTCGGTATCTGGATCCGGCTCAACTACTATTGGCGGATCCAGCGCCGCACCCTCTGGTGGAAGTGGGCCCTACGTTCCTTCGAACGCCGCCAGCGTCAGCAACATTCAGGCGCTCGGCGACTGGATTTCGGTCTTCGATTCTGGAACCTACGGCTCCGCGGCCGGTGCGATGGCGATGGTTGGTTCTCCATCGCTCAGTGGCAACGCCCTCGAGTTATACACCACCTACACGTATTACGGCGGCGAGCGCTATTACGCCTCCTTTGGCGACGACACCACCTCCAGCAATTTCGTCTATGACGGCTGGGTTTATCTCGATAACTCGTCGGGCTCCATAGCTAACCTGGAAATGGATGTGAACCAGGTGATGCCGAACGGGGAAACCGTGATCTTTGGCTTCCAGTGCGATGGCTGGGCGGGTACCTGGGATTACACCGAAAATGCGGGCACGCCCACCGCGCCTGTCGATCACTGGGTAAACTCCAGTGCCCCCTGCAATGCTCGAACGTGGGCTCAGAACACGTGGCATCACGTCCAGGTCGGCTATTCGCGCGATGACTACGGCAATGTCACCTATCAATCGGTGTGGCTCGATGGCAACCAACAACAGATCAACGCCACAGTGCCTTCGGCGTTCGCTTTGGGATGGGCGCCCGCTGTCGTCACCAACTTTCAGGTTGGCAGCATCGCGCCTGGCGCGTCATCCAGCACCGTCTACCTCGACAACCTCACCATTTCACGCTGGTAAACCACCGGCTGCGAACTAATCGATTCGAGTGATCCAGAAGCTGCAAGGCCAGACATTATTGCCATCGAGAGAGGGCGCGAACATCTTCAGATCGTTGGGCATTCTGGAGAAACTTCCTTCCCACCCCGGGAAAGCTTCGCGCAACACCTCTGGATGAAATTGCTGCATGGCGCTGCCCGTCCAAACCACCTTGAATGCCGAGTTGAACGAGAGGAACGCCTCGAGCATATACTGCTCGCCCCAGAAGCAGAGATTTCTCTTGACAAACTTCTCCGGGTAGTCGAGGGGCGTGAAGATATCGTGGAAATGGATGAGAACGCCGGGTGCAAGCCTGGGCAAAATGCCGAGCAATTCGTATAGAACATCGCTATCCATCGATACCACATGGCTGGAATCGATAAAGAGGATGTCGCCTGCCTTGAGCGAAAGGAACAACTCGAAGGGCGCATCCTGCACTTTAGCGGGAATAAGACGCGTGAGGCCAGGGATACCTCGCTTGAGATAAGGGGCAGGATACGGTTCGATGGCAATCAGCTCGCCGGGAAATCCTTCGGCAGCGTTCTTGCGCATGGCTGCCGCGTTGACGAGTGTCGTGTTTCCACTGCCGACTTCGATCACGCGCTGGGGCTTGCGCTGGCGAACGAAGGCATACGCGATTTCGGCGTCGACTCGCTCGAAGAATCCGTTATTGAAATGGAACTGGGGGCCATGTCCGTTAGTCGGAACGGGCGTTTCGGAAAAGCCACATTCCGCGATATAGGGGAGAAGCTCAGTGCCCAGCAGGTCGATTTGCTCGTGGAGACGGAAGTCAAATGCTGTACAAGGGCGGCATGCTTGCCAGTTCTTTGCGTCAAAGGACTTAATGCTGGGAACTGGAAAGTAGAAATGCTGAGGTGTGACGCTTACGCCCAGCCCATCCTGCACAAATTGAAATAGTGTTGACAGCGTCACCCTGACGCTCGGTTTACGCATTAGGCTAGTCACCGCAAGTACCCTCACATATAAAGAGTTCAGTAAACGCAGATGCTGCTTGAGAGCCGAGTGGCCGCCCTACAGGTTAAGGTGCCGATTCAGGGTCAAAGGTTGTCAGCAAACGCAGATTCAGTAATGCAGATCCAGGCAAAGAAGATCCGGGCAGCGCCGGGTTAAAGCTTGAGAAATCAAGACGAAAAGAAGAAGAGTGCATCCCCAGGGGTAGAACCCGGGCTTTCCAGCGGCAATCAGCGCAAAAACGAGCGCCTGATCCAAATGATCACGGAGAAGGGATTACGCGAATGCGTGCCATCATCCCGCTGTCTTGATGCTCGCCGATGTGACAGTGATACATGAAGTCTCCGGGCTCGGAGAACGGAATTCTGACCACAACGGATGCGACCTTGCAGCGTCCGCTTCGCCATGTCGCCACGGTACCATCGCACGTGGCTCCTCCGTTGGGGAGCGAGACATTATCCATTAGCTTGCCCGCATCGTCCTCGGGCGCATTTTGCGGTAACACATAGAATTTGGCCTGGTGAATGTGGAAGTTATGCGCCTCGCCAGATACATTCACTAGTTCCCACTCCTCAGTTACAGGTCTATTGCCGGAGCCAAGTGGCAGGCAAACGCTGATCGATGATGGGTCGAAGACCGTTATGTCTCGGAATGTGCCCGGCACGGGCTGGTCATTCTCATCGACCTCTTCCAACCCGAGTCCATATCCGTTCTTGTTCGAGGCAGGGACTCCGAAGAAGATGCGCCGCCAATGGTTCCTCGGCAGAGCAGCGCACGCCTGGGGAGCTATCGATTCTTGCAAATCACGAGGGCGCGTTGGCGTGGTGGCCAACTGGCCATCGTGCCATTCCCGATTGCCGGTCAATACTGCATGGGCGGCCGGCTGAATCGTTTGGGCAGCGGGCCACACCGAATCGGCCCGAACGTGGAGCAGAACAGGGACCGCGGGCGTTTGCCCCGCGGCGATGTGGGCGAGATTGGCCTGAGGCCATCGGTCGCCGGCCGGGCCAGTAGAAACCATCTCGGTCAGCAGAGTCGCAGAATGCAATTGCGGGGCGACCCATATCTCGGCGCGCGCGCCGGGAAACAACACGAGATGAGTGGCGCAAACGGGCAGCGCGGAAAACGATTGCGCACGAGCGGAATTTCCCGCCGCAGCTGGCCCCCCCGATGCTGACGTCGATGCTTGCATCGTCGCGCCCGGACACGGGACGGAGTCCACCGCGGGTCCTGCACCGACTCCGGTGGTTCCGGCAGGAGGAGCCAATGAACCGCCGTTAAGCGAGACTACCTGAAAAGGAATCGCACCCTTCGTCTGATCGTCGCGCAGAAGCAGGTCGTACGTGCGGCTTGCCCCGGCATTCAGCAAGCTCCACAGTTCTCCCGATCCGGCAGGCGCCGGCAACTGGGGATAAACATCTCCGTTGACTGTGAAGAACCATAGCCCTCCGGTATAGTCGGCGCCAGTGCTGCCGAGATGATGCATTCCGGGAAATGCGTGTCCGGCCGGAAGCCGAAAATCACCATCGCCACCTGAACTGTTCCGCCCCTGGCAGTAGCCATTCCGCTGCACATACGCCAGATCGATAGGCGCGCAAAACGCGGAGTCCTCCTGATCCACCACCTGGCTGTTACCCATCACCTGCATGTCTTTCAGAATGAAATATCGTTCCCGGATGGTTGTGCCGCGGGGTGCCGACGCATAGTCTGTGACTCGGCCGATGGTAATGACTCCGGAAAGTCCCTCAGAGAGTTGATTAATGCTCAGCCCGTGAACATGAGGGTGGAACCAGTAAATGCCCGAAGGGTGATTCGGCGGAATATAGATGTCATATTGAATTGGCTTATCGGTCGCCGTCTCGTCCGGCGATTCCATCGGCGGCAGCTTGCCCGCGGGATATCCCAGGACAAAGATGTAATCGCCGTAAGTTGGATCTTTCGCATCTGCCTTTCTCGGCTCAACAATCAGCCCATGCGTGTGAATGTTCACGGGATTCGCATCTAGCATCCCGTTCATCATGGCGTGGCTTCCGTACGCATAAATGGCATCGGGCGGCGCGGGTGGCAATCGATTGATGAGCCGCATGCGCAGATGATCCCCCGCATAGAGCTGCAAGCGGATGCCACCATAAGGTGCGAATGTCTGTGAGCCCGCGGGGCAGTTGTCATTCCGCGCCACAGCTCTCGGGCACATCTCGAAAACCCATGCCACGGGGTGCCGGTCGCCGAGGGTGATCTTCGATGGTTCAGCGATCACCAGAAGATCCAGCCGGTGGTTCGAGCTGGTCAAAACGGGTGGCTCAGCCGGAGCCTGAGCAATCGCCTCTAAATCCGTCTTGGCCGCAATCGTCTCGCCGAAGCCACTCGTCAACACGCACCATCCGAGGCATACGAAGCCCGCTAGGGCACACTTCAGCTTCATGTGGATTGAGTATATAGATGCGAAGGCGTCGCGAGCGGTTGTCCATTGGAATTGAGGCAGCGCCTCGCAGGGTTACGTGCATCAAACACATTGTTGAAGTAACAAAGACCGTCAGCCGGGCATGATATGGAATTGCTCTAGAAATACCCCGAATGACGCGCAGAGCGCTTGATGGTTCGCGATCGCAGTTTTCGCAAAACGATTGTGTCGTGTTCCGTAAATTCCCGATGTTTCTTGTTTCTTCGACAAGCTCTATTCCCCTGGTCTCAAGACGATGTTCGGAGTCGCCATGCGCATACCTGATACAGCGAAGTTTGTTCTTTCCCTCGGCTTCCTGAGCTTTCTCGCATTTGCACTTTCCGGCTGCCAAGCCCTTTCAACGAATGGATATCCAGGCGGCGGCGGTGGAGGCGGCGGCACAACAACTGCGAGCCTGTCGTCGATCGATCACATCATCTTCGTTGCGCAAGAGAATCGTTCGATGGATCACTATTTCGGTGCCCTACGCCAATATTGGGCGCAGAACGGTTATCCGGACCAGTCGTTCGATGGGCTACCGCAGTTCAACCCCGCAACGGGAG
>DATCDL010000164.1:0-3640 GCA_036510715.1 Acidobacteriaceae bacterium | reverse complement strand
AGACACGGACCGGGAACGCTCCACCGATGAGGCGGTACGGGTCATCCTCGAGGGCATGCAATGGCTCGGGCTGGACGCGGACGAGGGCCCGTACTACCAGACGCACCGATACGATCGTTACCGGCAGGTGCTGGCGCAAATGCTCGAGCGTGGCGAGGCGTATCGCTGCTATTGCACCAAAGCGGAGCTCGAGGCAATGCGTGAGCAGCAGCTGGCGCGCAAAGAGAAGCCACGCTATGACGGTCGTTGCCGTGAACGCACCGAACCGCAGCCGGGAATCGAGCCGGTCATCCGTTTTAAAAACCCCCTGTCAGGGCCAGTCATCGTTGATGATCAGGTGCACGGCCGCGTGGTGTTCGACAATGCCGAGTTGGATGACTTGATCATTGCGCGTTCGGATGGCAATCCGACCTACAACTTCTGCGTCGTGGTCGACGATATGGATATGGGCGTCACGCATGTCATTCGGGGGGACGATCATCTCAACAACACGCCGCGCCAGATGAACATGCTGCTTTCGCTGGGCGCGACGCCGCCGGTGTATGCGCATGTACCGATGATCCTTGGGGCCGACGGCGCGAAGCTATCCAAGCGCCATGGCGCAGTGAGTGTTCTGCAGTACCAGCAAGAAGGCTATCTGCCTGACGCGTTGCTTAATTATCTGGTGCGTCTGGGCTGGTCGCATGGCGACCAGGAAGTGTTTTCGCGCGAGGAGATGATCGCTGCGTTCGATATCAAGGATGTCAATAAGGCGGCCTCGGCCTTCAATCCCGAAAAATTGCTGTGGTTGAACCAGCAACACTTGATGCGCGCACCCGTGAGCGTGCTGGCGCCGGCGTTGCGCGCGCACCTGGCCGCGTTGGGCGTGCTGGTGACGGATGATCGACTGCTGGAAGGGGTGGTCAACGCCCAACGCGAACGGGCAAGAACACTGCAGGACATGGCTCAAAACAGCCTGTTCTTCTTTCGAGATTTCGAGGCTTTCGACGACAAGGCCGCCAGAAAGCATCTGACTGCGGAAGCGGTACCGTTGCTGGCGGCGCTGGTAGAAGGATTCAGCGCCTTGCCGGAATGGAATGCTGGCGCCATCCACGAGGTCATTAATGCCGTGGCGCTTCGCCAGGGCCTGGCACTAGGCAAGGTGGCCCAGCCCCTGCGGGTGGCGGTCACAGGGGGGGCGGTTTCGCCGCCCATCGATATAACAGTGGCATTACTGGGGCTGGAGAAGGTCAGGGCGCGCATCAAGCGGGCTTTGGGCTACTCATCGGCCACGGTGGCGAACGGCCAGACCTAACGAAGTGTTGACAGGATTCATAGGCTTGCGTAGCGTCGCGTGCCTTCCGTGGGGCTATAGCTCAGCTGGGAGAGCGCTTGCATGGCATGCAAGAGGTCGACGGTTCGATCCCGTCTAGCTCCACCACGTTCTTGCGGCTTGTTTGACCGGGTCCCCATCGTCTAGAGGCCTAGGACACTGCCCTTTCACGGCGGCGACAGGGGTTCGAATCCCCTTGGGGACGCCACTTCCTGGCCATCTGCCAGAAGATCTGCGTAAAGCTCTGAAAGCCCAAGCAATTCAGCGCTATTTTCCGAATTGCCTGCTTTCAGTGTTGCGTCCAAAATACCGACCATGAAGTTCCTGGATCCAGATACCGAGAGCGCTGTACGCGACTTCCTCGCGCGGATTCCTGCTGATATACGGCTGGAGCGAGCGATACTTTTTGGCTCGCGCGCGCGCGGTGAGCACCGGCCGGATAGTGATGCTGACGTTGCCCTGATCCTGCACGAACGTGGCGACGATGGGATGACCTTGATGATGTTGGCTGAATTGGCCTACTACGCGTATCTTGATACTGGGATCATGGTTCAACCTGTTCCCATTGCGATCGAAGATTGGCTAAATCCGGCGGCGTTTCCGAGGCCGGGGTTTCTAAGGAACGTCGCGCGCGAAGGCATCGTTCTGTGACGAAGGCGCCATTCGAACGTGCCTTGGTGCGAAAGGGCAAAAGGGCTCTGAACGTTGCCAGGCTCGCTTTGAACGCCGGCGACAATGATAGCGCTGTGAGTAGATCCTATTATGCGATGTTCGACTTCGCACAGGCCGCACTCTTGCGTGCAGGTGTTACGGAAGACAAGCTGCCGCGAACACATAGCAGAGTCATCGAAGCATTTCGCAGCCACGCCGTTCAGTCAGGACAAATTGATCGACAACTCGCGACCCAATTGAGCCGGACAGAATCACTGCGGATAAAAGCCGACTACACCGGGAGCGAAATTGAACTAAGCGAGGCCAAGGAAGTTGTTCAGAACGCTGAACTTTTCGTGCAAACGGTCGAACGAGTATTTGGTCTTGTTAAGCCTTCCTTAGCGAAGGAATACGAGAACCCTACTTCGAAGGACGATGATAAGGTTTCAGAGCCGGCTGTTGAGGGATCGAAAATCGAGAGAAAGATTGTAAAACTCGAGCCAATTTCTTTAGAGGGGATTCGCCGTCAGGCACGCGAGAATTGGTTGCAGCTGCGGCAACTCAAGGTTGGGGCCGCGAAAGGGCTCGCCGTTCCAAAGATGCTGATCGAGGTGCCAAGGAAGATCAAGGCCATGCAATTGATGACGATCTCAATGAGTAGCACAGTGTCGCCCAGGTATTACGGGGGCCGTCCCTGGCATGAGAGCGCATTAGTTCGAGGTAGTTGTTCCACTCTTCGAGGGTTTCTAAAAGTTGGTTCGAACTTTCTCCCCTTGGGGACGCCACGCGGCAAGTAATTCGCACGGCCCTACGGGTGCGTACCCAGTACTGCTATCGGGCAAGTGCCTTCTGAATCTTACGCAATCCTCTTATGACTCGCGGCGAATCGTAGACCGATGTTTTAATGCCATATTTGAGCCTGTTGAATAAAGAATAATCCGGTTGGTTTCGGTAATATTTCATGCCGTTGTAGGTTTTGTATTGAATCCATTTCCTCTCACTAAATATATTGCCGAAAGTGAATTCGGACGGCATGTAGTGTGCGGTCAGGGACCTTCTGGAGAAACTGGCATCTTTGGTCGCTAAAGATCCGTGTACCACACGAGAGTTCCAGAAGAGCACGTCGCCCTTTTCCAGGGCCGGCGCATGTACTTGGTCGGGGTGTTTAGCGACATAAGCACGCATTCTGGCTATCCACTCGGTATGCGGCAGGTTGGGTGTATCGCTGTGCAAATCCACCGTCTGCGATTTGGGCAGAACGAAAAATCTTCCCGCTCGCTCGTCAATGTCCTCGAGGGCAAACCATCCCGCAAGCAGATGGCCATTCGGTACGCTATCCAAATACCACCAGTCCTGGTGGGGCCAGGTTTCGGTGTTTGCGTCGAACAGCATTGTCTGCATGAGATTGCATGAATCAAAGCCCGTTACGTCCTTCAGCGCAGCGCGCACAATGTCGCTCGTATATATCTTCATTGCGCTGAGGCTGAAGTCGGGGTATTTCTTATATTCGTGTATATCCAGAAACGATTGGGTAACGTAACCATGCTTGGTCAGCCGATTCGCCTCATATTGCGAAGAGTTTTGCCGGTAAAACGGATTCTTAGCCGGCACAATATCCGTCTTGTAGTGACCGACTAACTTGTCGATCCAATCAGCTGGAATGAGCTTGCGACAAAT
>DATCDL010000163.1:0-4035 GCA_036510715.1 Acidobacteriaceae bacterium | reverse complement strand
GCGCCACCGTTAGCGCGGATCAATTCAACGTTAGGCAGCCTGATGCATCGCCCGACATTCCTAGTTGGTGTACTGACGCTTGTTATTCCCACGGTATATCTATTCTTGTCGGTTACGTATCTCTTCGCCGTCCCCCTGCTTGTCGGCATCATTTTGATTTCATTGTCGTTCGGGAGGCCAGCACGGCGATCGTTTAGGTATTCGATGATTGCAGCGATATTTGCGTGGGTCGGCCCATTCTCGCTAATCGCATACGCCGAAAAAACCTATTATGTCGAAATGGTCGTTCCGAAGAATTACGCTGGAATACTAACTGTCGTTCGTGACAGTAAGAAGGGTTCGAAACGAGAAAAAGTCGGGAAATTCTACCGTTTTGATTTTCGCAACTCCCCTACAATCTATTTGGAGGATCCGTGGGTATTGTATCGCTGGTCTCAAACTCGTGTGGTCACCGGTGATGGCCGAGTCCTTGTTGACGAAACATCTCCAACATCTGGAAGTTGCATCTTGAAGGGGCTCGGATCGGTTTATGTCTCCGTTCGAATCGGTCCGGGTAGCTATACGAGCAATTCAGAATCTGACGGCACGCAATATCGATGGGACTTGGAGCCAATGCCTAACCAATCTCGGGATCCGAAGCTATCGTCGGGTGCTCGCCCTGCGGAGCAGGGTGAGCGCCTTCCTTAGCGCGGATCAATTCAACGTTAGATGGGTCAGGATCGTCTCGGGTTTCTGCTCCAGAATGAAAATCACGGGGACCGTGGAGCAATACTCGTAGTACCGGACCGCCCGCAGTAGATGTCCTCCGTCGAATGCGACGGGTGCATCATCCGGATCCTGTCGCTAGCCAGTCCAATCACCTTCGAGTGCGACATCATAGGGTCCTGGGGCCGGGTTTCGGGGGTCATGTGATTGGAGATGTCTCATTGTGCTTTAACATGCCAGGGACTACGCCTTTCTAAGGAGTCGAAGGGATTGCCCTGGCGGCCCTTTCCGGGACATCCTCTGGGCGCAACCCACCTCCCATCCCCCGACCCATGAAATTCACGAAGATCGCCCTCCTTGCCCTCGCCCTCTGCCCAGCGCTCGTGGCCCGCGCCGACGTCAGCCCCGAGAAGCGGGCCGAGATCGACACCATGCTGCGCCTTACGGGCATGGAGAAGCTGGTCACCCAGATGATGACGCAGATGACTGCGCGCATGAAGGCCGAGGCCCCCCAGATCCCCCCGGCCTTCTGGGACAAGCTGTCCGCCCGGATGACCGGCCAGAGCTTCATCGACAAGATCGTGCCCGTCTACGACAAGTACTACACGATCGAGGACCTGCACGCGGTGAACACCTTCTACTCGAGCCCCGCCGGCCAGAAGATCCTCGCGACGCTGCCGCAGGTCATGCACGAGAGCATGCAGATCGGCCAGGACTGGGGGAAGCAGATGGCCCAGGAGGTGGTCGCGGAGATGCAGGCCGAGAAGAAGGCCGTGGCGCAGTAGGGGAGGCTCCGTTAGCCGCGGATCACTTCAACGTTCGGCACGCAAATCCACGCTACTTTGAGCACACCATCGATTCATCTCGTAAAATCTGGTGACGGGCAGCATCGCACTTCGTTTGGCGTTTCCTTCGATCTGCTGGCAATTGGGCACGCGTCGATGAGCACCCAAATGCACTATCGTTTCGGCAATGTCATTCCGTTTCACGCACACCCCAACGAGCAAGCTGGCTATATTTTGTCCGGAAGAATTCGTGTGCTCACGCGCGACTCAGGGTCGGAGCTTGGCCCCGGAGACTCGTACGCGATTCCGGCAGGCGTCGAACACAGCATTGTCATTCTTGAGGACGCTGAAGAACTTCAGGTCTTTTCTCCCCCTAGGGCGGATTTTCTTTGATACGATGAGCCAGGAGGGAAATATGCCGAAACTATCGCCGGTCCCGGCGTTTTCCTCAGGCACTTCTACTGCAGCAAAGGAGCCGCGCCATCGTTAACCCGGGTCATCTCGACATTCGGCAGCCCGAATCTCCCAAAACAATGGAACCCATGAAGGCATTTCTAACAATCGCGCTCGTCGCGTTGCCGAGCCTTGGCTTCTCGGCTGATTCATCTCTCGCCTTTCCAGAAGCGAAGATCGATGGACCGCCTCTTTCGCTGGAGCAAAGCGCTCAGCAAGGCGTGCCCAGCTTGGTATACGATTTTCGCCCCGTCCAAAGCATAATCCGCATTTCGAGAATGCCGATCATCGCACCGGAGACCGACTGCGATCCGAAGTTGATCGTTAAGCCTGATGCCACGCGCGACTACAAGATGACGGTGATTTCGCCGGATGTCGGCTCGCAGAAATGACGCATGGGCAGAACCGATCAAAGGAGCTTGCGGCGTACCCGCCTCGGAGTGATTCAGCGTTCGGCGGAATATGCGAGTGAAGTTGAGGGAAGCGGCGGACGGGGACGTGTTGGGAATAGCAGAGTTGCGATCGGCGGCAGCCGACACATTGACGAAGCGTTTTGGAGCGGGGGATTGGTCCGGGATCGCGACCGAAAGGGGGGTGCGCTTCGACATGAGAAATTCGAAGGTCTTTGTTGCCCACTACAAGGGCAGGTTGGCTGCGACCTTGCGGCTGACCACAAAGAAACCCTGGGCGATTGACCGGACTTACTTTAGCGCGAGCAAACGGCCACTGTACCTGCTCTCAATGGCGGTCACGCCCGATCTGCAGCGCCAAGGGATCGGTCAACAGTGTGTGGAGCTAATCAGGGAGATCTGCCGGCGGTGGCCGGCCGACGCCATTCGACTTGATGCATACGACGCGCCGGCCGGTGCCGGCATGTTCTACGCAAAATGTGGGTTTCGAAATGTGGGGAGAGCCGAATATCGAGGATGTCCGTTGCTATACTTTGAATGGTTGAATTGCCTTAACCAGCCTAGGGCCACTACGTTCGGCAAAAGATGAATGTCCGCTTGCGCGTTTCTGGAGATGACGGGGAATGGCTGAGGCTTCGGGCAGCCCTCTGGCCGCATGTGGGCCCGGACGAACATCGTGTCGAGATGACCGCGTGGCTTGCTCGGTCTGACGCGGTTGTCCTGGTCGCCCCCAATGCTGATGGGAGCGGCCTGATCGGCTTCGCCGAAGTGGGGGCTCGCTCGCTTGCCGACGGATGCGTGACGAGTCCTCTGGCCTATCTTGAGGGTTGGTATGTCGACTTCGCCCATCGCCGACGTGGGGTTGGCGCCGCTCTGGTGCGCGAAGCTGAGGCTTGGGCGCGTTCACGAGGGTATTGCGAATTCGGCTCCGATGCCCAGCTGGAGAACATTGAGTCCCAGCGGGCACATGTTTCGTTGGGGTTCGAGGAAGTGGAGCGATCGGTGTTGTATCTAAAGAAGCTTCGGTAAAAAAATGCCCGACCAACCAATGGACAAGTCTCCGCAGGCGCGGATCGCCACGGCGTCAGCCAAAGATCTATCCCCATGAACAAGAAACCAACACTACTCGCCCTCATTGCGGCCGCGCTCTTTTCCACCAGCCATTTGTTTGCTGATGCCCCGTCAGCACCGGCCGCCATGCCGAAGCAGCGCGTTACTGGAATTGGAGGCCTGTTCTTCCGTGCCAACGATCCAGCAGCTTTGGCCCGTTGGTACATGGAAAAGCTGGGAATCGATCTCCTGCCTTCGGACTACGGCCAGAAACCTTGGACCCAGGAAGCGGGTCTCACGGCTTTCGCCCCATTTCCCAAGGACACCAAATACTTCGGGAAAATGGATCAGAGCTGGATGATCAACTTCCGGGTCAACGACCTGGACGCCATGGTGGCCCAACTTCGCGCATCCGGAGAGAAGGTCAAAGTCGACTCTACTTCGTACCCGAATGGTCGATTTGCCCGCCTGCATGACCCCGACGGCAATCCGATCGAGTTATGGGAGCCAAAGAGGAATGGCTAGCCGGACGTCGGAGCAACATCCTTCATCAGGCACACGTCGCGCCGTCCTTGAACCGGATCCCCCCAACGTCGGGTAGAATGAAATGTGATGGGAAATGCTGATTCACG
>DATCDL010000162.1:0-6773 GCA_036510715.1 Acidobacteriaceae bacterium | reverse complement strand
AAGACGGAGGAATATTCAACGTCTCTTTGCGTCCCACGAACAACTGGGACATCAACGGTACCGTCGAGGTGCTTTACCACGACAACGTCTTCACCCCCGTTGGCCCTCGGCAAACACAGCATTACCGGGTGCATACCCTGTACAGGCCAAAGTCGTGGGCAACGCTTTCAGGTGCTTTCAACGACATGGAACGGCATGGCAACACAAACAATACAGGCACCGCTTCCGAAAACGGTCCTTTGCACCACGTCGATCACAGCCGGGTCCTAAGCATGGGTGCGAGCCTGACACCGAACCAGCATTACGGCTTCGATTTCAACTACGCGTACAGCGACGTATATACGGAAACCAGCATCTGCTTCGACGGGGCGGCTGTCGCCTTGCCAGGGGGGGGCGTCTATCCTGGCGTCGGAACCCCAACTGGAGCCCTCTGCACCGCCGTCACCCTCCCAGCCCACGGAGGAGGGAATACCGTCCTCGCCGGGCCGGCCAAGGACTTCGAGGATGCTCCGACCCAGTACGCATCGGTGGCCTTAGCGCTGTCCCCGGTCACGAAGCTCCACTCGAATCTCGGTTACCGCATGAGTTCTGTGAATGGTAGCCGGTTCTTCACCGACGCGGGCGACGTGAATGGTTCGATGGTGTCCTCGTACCAGACTCCCTTTGTGACTCTTGCATGGACCCTTCACCCAGGATTGATCTGGAAAGGCGAATACGACTACTACGGCTATGGCGAGGGCGGTGTCTCCGGTGCGGAGTATTGCAACGTCAACGCCAACCCGACGCCCGGTCTCACCTCCTTGCCGACTGTGCCGTGCAGCACTGTAGCGAATACCGGGAGAACCGGGCCGGCCTACGGTTCCACCGCGCCCAGGAACTTCCATGCAAATCTGCTAACCCTGTCCATGCACTATGAGTTCTAGATCCTGCATCATAAGTAATGAGTTCAACCGCATCTAGGAGATTGACCGTGAAAAATAAACTAGGAATTGCATTGGTTGCCATGATGGCAGCTACCACGCTAACCGCAGTTGCACAGAACGCAGGCGAGGCTACCTACAAGGCCAAGTGTCAGATGTGCCACGGCGCCGATGGTTCAGGTAATACTCCCGCCGGCAAGGCCATGAAGGCAATGCCACTGACTTCCCCTGCCATCGTGAAAGAGTCGGACGCAGACCTGATCGCGGTCACTAAGAGTGGCAAAGGGAAGATGCCGGCCTATGCGGGGAAACTGTCCGACGGTCAAATCAAGGAAGTAGTCGCCTACATCCGCACCCTAGAGAAAAAGTAGGAACTCATGGCAGACCTGGAACAATTCAAGAAGAACTGGCTAAGACCATTCCTCTTTTACGGAAACAATACGATAAGTCTGATCGGCGGTGCACTTACAAGTGCATCTGCCCTCATTTTAATAGGCTTCTGGGTAGTGGATTTTCTGGGTCATGGCGGCTCATCCAATCCTTATCTGGGTATTATTTTCGACCTGATCCTACCAGGGATTTTTATTCTGGGTCTGCTTCTCATTCCTGTTGGCATGTGGCTTCGTCAGCGTCACCTCAGCGCGGCGGGGAAGATTCCATCTATCTATCCTGCAGCTGATTTCGGAGATCCGGCATTCCGTCACGGTGTCAACTTCGTCATCGCTGCTACCTTTATCAACTTTGTGATTGTTGGCACCGCATCCTACCGCGGCGTCGCATACATGGATACCCCATCCTTCTGCGGTCAGTCCTGTCACGTCATGCTTCCCGAGTTCACGGGCTATCAACTGTCATCGCACGCTGACGTGCCCTGTACCTCCTGTCATATCGCTCCGGGAGTTCAGGGGTTTGTCCATGCCAAGGTGAATGGAACCAAGCAGCTTCTCATGGTGATGTTCCACCGTTATCCTGAACCGATCATGGCTGGGAACAAACTTCCGCCAGCCCAGGCAACTTGCGTGACCTGCCACAATGCCGAACGTAACATCGGCGACAAGCTTGTTGTGAAGACTTCCTACGGCGACGATGAGAAGAACTCCATGACTTACAGTATGGCGATGCTTCACGTCGGGGGACGTGACTCCTTCGGCAACCTCAGCGGAATTCATGGCGCACATCTTAGTCATGTCGAATATATTTCAACCGATTTAAATCGCCAGACCATTCCTTGGGTAGCGAAGACGAATCCAGATGGATCCGTGACGGAGTTTGTCTCCACTGACGCCAAAGGTCCAGTCACTGGCGAGAAACACCTGATGAACTGCATCGATTGTCACAACCGCGTAGCTCACTCTTCCCTGACCCCTGAAGAAGCACTGAACAAGGACATGGGACAAGGGCGCCCGAGCCGTTCTCTGCCTTTCGTCCACAAGGAAGGCCTGGCCCTCGTCAAGGCAGACTATAGTTCGCAGGCGGACGCAGCGGTGCGCATCACATCGGGGCTCGAGACCTTTTACCGCACTCAATATCCGGCGATATTTACAGGACAGCGCGCCGAAGTCGATCAGGCAGCCAAGGCCCTGGTGGCGATCTACAGCAACAATGTCTTTCCCTTCATGAAGGTGACGTGGGGCACGCATCCCAATAATCTGGGGCACAATGACTACCCCGGATGCTTCCGCTGCCACGATGGCAATCACAACGACAAGACCGGTAAGACCATCACCAACGACTGTTCTGCATGCCACAACTTACTGGCTGTTGACGAGACCGACCCGAAGCAACTTACCGCCATCGGACTCCAGTAGCCGTCAGGTGCGGATCACAAGCGCCCTCAGGAATAAAACTTCATTTCAGTCACAGCATTGTAGGTCAAATCCTACGCACGCACTAACTTAATGACTACACACCTTAATTATTTTTAACAATAGTTATAGATAGCCAACTCGCGCCACGATAAGAAGCTGGATTCACTTATAGCTACCACTCGTGGCGTAATTCAATGATCCTGCAGCTAGATCTTGTGGAAGCTTCCAATCTGATAGGTACCGATTGATCAAACATTACGAATTACGCAGCAGAATCGATGTCAGTCGAATGCTATTAGCAGGCAAGTTAACAGCACATTTATTTGAAAAATTCGCGTACGCTGTCTAAATGTTCAAGACCATGTATCTAGCAAGTGTAGTAGGTGTGCTATTAGTTTCTGGCGTCTGGCACCTTGCAGCGCCTCGATTAACCGAGAGCTGGATGAGCAGGGAACGTGGCATCCGCATTCTTGGGGCTGTTCTTCTGGAGCTATCGATTCCGTGCCTGGCGTGGGGTGGCGTCTACTATTGGACTCTCTTTGCAGGCCTGACAATCTCCGGCTTCTCGAGACTTTGCTTTCCCAAAGCCTCTCTGGCCTCAATTCGACATCGCTACCCAGTCTGGGTTCAGGGCTGCCTGCTTGTCGAAGGAGCAACCCTTGTATGGGCACTTCGCCCCTAACGTTCCATCGCAGTTCGTGCGCGACCCTGTCCTAACTTCATCTGGATTGGAGTCCCGGCCGGAGAGTTGCTCACCAGCGCAGTGCATCTGGACGTAGTTATCCAGGCGCTAATGAGCTTTTCCGCGGACGCATGGATCCAGCTGCATGGATCGCTCGTTGCAGCGCGCGATCCCTCTCCTCGCGGATAAATCCCGCCAGCATGGCCTGTTTCCCGAGCAGTGCTTTGGCTGCCTGAGCCAGCAGCTTCAGGTCATGCCATCGGCCAATCGCGTCGAGCACCTTTTTCAGCTGATTCGCCAGCCGCGTGGCTACCGGCGATGATCCCTGCATCTCTGCCAGGTAGCGTGCGGCCTTGATCCGCTTTCGATAGCAATGCAGGCTTTCACTGCTCGTATCGTTCAGTTCCAGAGAGTTGCGCTGCACCCAGCTCATGGCTGTCTTCAGCGTGGATGTCCCGTGCAAGCCCTCCATTGCTTTGGGGATGCGATCAAGAGCACGCTCCAGCCGGGGTTCTTCATCTTCCAGCATCCCCAGAAATCTCTCCGCCACCCGCTTGCGTCGCCGGCGCAGCACGGCATCGAGTTCTGCGCAGTCTTCGCGCAGCTCCTTACGCTGCCGAATCGATCCAACGGCGCGAACGTCCGCAGCGATCTCAACGATCAGCAAACTCTGCACATCAAGGTCGCGGACCCGGCCAGCAGCCGTCCGTACTTTTCTCAATTCATCCAGAGCGTTTTCCAGCTTGCCACGCAGCCGCAGAGCTCGAGGATGCTCCTCCAGCACCTTTCGCGACAAGGCCTCAACGCGACGAGTGGACGAGCGCAGGGAATGGACCGCATGGCTACTCGGATCTGCTCTGCAAGCGACCACGGCGGCGGCAAGATCCCGGTGAAGTTGTTCAAACGTATTCGCTAAAGTGGCCATTCGTTTCGACCCTGCAACGACCGTCGCACAGGTGGAATGCTACGCCAATACTCCGCAGTCAGCGGGCCACCAGCAGTTGCCAGGCCCTTCCTGCTCCCACGCCAGAGCATGGCGCTGCGTGCGATACTCACGGTGCCCGGAAATCAGCGGTGCCGAGGAGTCAGTTTCATGTCAAATCTCTCCCATCTCGCCTACCAGTCAGGCTTTGGCAACGAGTTCGCCACAGAGGCGCATCCCGGCGCTCTCCCCATCGGCCAGAACTCTCCGCAAAAACATCCCCTCGGCCTCTACACCGAGCAGGTCAGCGGCTCCGCCTTCGCCGCTCCGCGCGGTCTCAACCGCCGCACCTGGATGTATCGCATCCGCCCCTCGGTCGTCCACGAACCGTACCAGCCGTTCCCCGAGTCCACGCTTCTCCTCAGCGGCCCCTTCGACGAAGCCCCCACCCCGCCCAACCAGATGCGCTGGAACCCGATCCCATTCCCAACCGTCCCCACCGACTTCGTCGAAGGCATCGTCACCCTCGGCGGCAACGGCGACCCCGCCGCTCAGGACGGCGTCGCCATCCAGATCTACACTGCCAACGTCTCCATGACCGATCGCTTCTTCTACAACGCCGACGGCGAGCTCCTCATCCTCCCGCAGCAGGGCTCTCTCCGCCTCGCCACAGAGTGCGGAATCCTAGAAGTCCAACCCGGCCATCTCGCCGTCATTCCGCGCGGCATTAAATTCCGCGTCGAGTTCCTCGACAGCCAGGTCCGCGGCTACATCTGCGAGAACTACGGCCAGCCCTTCCGTCTTCCCGACCTCGGCCCCATCGGCGCCAACGGCCTCGCCAACCCGCGCGACTTCCTCACTCCCGTCGCGGCCTACGACGACACCGACGGCGACTTTGAGGTCGTCTCCAAGTTCCTCGGCAAGCTCTGGACCTCGCACTACAACCACTCTCCGCTCGACGTCGTCGCCTGGCACGGCAACTACGCTCCCTACCTCTACGACATGGCCCGCTTCAACACCATCAACACGGTCAGCTTCGACCATCCCGACCCCTCCATCTTCACCGTCCTCACCGCTCCCTCGCACCTCCACGGCACGCCCAACATCGACTTCGCCATCTTCCCCCCGCGCTGGCTGGTCGCCGAGCACTCCCTCCGGCCGCCCTGGTTCCATCGCAACATGATGAACGAGTTCATGGGCCTCCTCTACGGCGAGTACGACGCCAAGGCCGAGGGCTTTCTCCCCGGCGGAGCCAGCCTCCACAACTGCATGTCCGGCCACGGCCCCGACGCCGAGACCTTCGAGCGCGCCATCGCCGCCGAACTCAAACCCCACCACATCACCGACACCCTCGCCTTCATGTTCGAGACCCGCATGGCCGTCCGCCCCACCCGCTACGCCCTCGAAGAAAAGATCCTCCAGCACGAGTACTACGAGTGCTGGCAGGGCCTCAAACGCCACTTCAAAGCCACGAAGCCTTAGGACGTGTCTGACAAGTCGAAAACGAACCGCATCTGCGTGGCATGTGCTCTTCGGATTAGGTCCGGGCTTTAGCCCGGACATTAACCCAGTTCCGAAATGATGGGCTTTAGCCCCGGGCCTTCTTCCATGTAGCCATCGGATCGATTCGTCACACACCACCGACGTCAAGCCCTAGACTGATAGCCATGACCATCCCCACAACCTGGGTCGGAACCGCCAACGAGCCCGACAGCGGCTTCCCCCTGCAGTCGCTCCCATACTGCGCCTTCACGCCCGCGGCTGCCCCCGCAGATGGGCCCGAAACCACGCCGCACATAGGCGTAGGCATCGGCGCCTTCATCCTCGACCTCCACCAACTCCAATCCAACACTCTCCTCGCTAATCTCCCCGCCGACATCCAGCAAGCCTGCACCGCGCCGCAACTCAACCCGCTCCTGCGCTGCGGCCCCACCGCCTGGTCCGCTCTCCGCCAGCGTCTCTTCGATCTGCTCCAAACCATCGAACCCCGCGCCAACCGCGACACCGACCGGCAGCGTCTCGTCGCGTCCCTCATGCTCCCGATGGTGAAGGCTATCTTCCACAAGCCCGTCGCCACGGAAAACTACACCGACTTCTACGCCTCCCGCTACCACGCCGAGAATGTTGGCCGCCTCTTCCGCCCCGACAACCCTCTCCTCCCCAACTACCACTGGATCCCCATCGGCTATCACGGCCGAGCCTCGTCCCTCGTCCTCAGTGGCACTCCCATCCGCCGCCCCCACGGCCAATTCAAGCTCCCCGGCGACGCCACCCCTACCTTCGCCCCCACCGCGCAACTCGACTACGAGCTCGAAGTCGCCGCAACCATCGGCACCGGCAACGCCCTCGGCACGCCCATCCCCATCGCCGAAGCCGAGCACCACCTCTTCGGCCTCTCTCTCCTCAACGACTGGTCCGCCCGCGACATCCAATCCTGGGAA
>DATCDL010000161.1:0-6995 GCA_036510715.1 Acidobacteriaceae bacterium | reverse complement strand
GCTTGAGCTGGTGCAGGACAAGCAGTCCAAAGCTCACGCAGGCAAGCTGCGCGACCGCATTACCGATAAGCTGGCGTTTGAGCGTGGTCTGCTTTTGCTGGGTTGTGGCGAGACCACCATTCGACTCTGCCCGGCGCTCATCGTGACGCAGGAAGAAGCGGACACTGCGCTGGATATTCTGGAAGAGTGCATCGCGTTGGCACAACAGTAGAACGAGGGATCTTATGACTCAGACAATCGCTGCTCCCGTTGCACAGGAAGTACACGAAATCCTCAGACGGCTCGGCGTGAATCCGCCGTCCGGCGGAACGCTCGCCGTGCGAACGCCGCTCACTGGCGAAGTGATCGCACAGCTTCCCATGGTCGATGCCGCGAGCGCGGGCGATGCAATCACCGCTGCGCACAAGGCGTTCCAGGAATGGCGCAGCGTTCCCGCACCCAAGCGCGGCGAACTGGTCCGCATCCTTGGCGAAGAGCTTCGCACCGCGCTGCCTGACCTCGGACGGCTGGTCACGATCGAGTCCGGCAAGCTGCTGACCGAAGGCCACGGCGAAGTGCAGGAGATGATCGACATCTGCGTGTTCGCGGCGGGGCTTTCGCGACAGCTGGCTGGGCTGACGATTGCGTCTGAACGAGCGCATCACCGGATGATGGAGACGTGGCATCCGCTGGGTGTGGTGGGTGTGATTTCGGCATTCAATTTTCCTGTGGCCGTGTGGTCGTGGAACGCAGCCCTGGCGCTTGTGTGCGGCAATGCTGTGGTATGGAAGCCTTCGGAGAAGACGCCGTTGACTGCGCTTGCGACGCACGCCCTGTTTGAGCGCGCGGCGGCGAAGGTGGGGAATGTGCCGACGGGGCTGGCGGCTTTGCTGGTGGGCGATGTGCACCTGGGCGAGATGCTGGTGGATTCTGCACAGGTGGCGTTGGTGTCGGCGACGGGTTCGACTGCGATGGGACGGGCGGTTGGACCGCGACTGGCGAAGCGGTTTGCTCGGTCGATTCTGGAGCTGGGAGGAAACAATGCGGCGATTGTCTGTCCGAGCGCAGACCTTGATTTGGCGCTGCGAGGAATTGCGTTTTCTGCGATGGGAACGGCGGGGCAGCGGTGTACGTCGCTGCGACGCCTGATCGTGCAGGAGACGATTTATGACGATCTGGTGGCTCGCTTGAAGAGGGTATATCTGTCGGTGGGCGTAGGTGATCCTCGCGATAGCGGAATGCTTGTCGGCCCGCTGATCGATGCGCGGTCGTTTGCGGGAATGCAGTCTGCGCTCAACGAGGCGAGAGGGGCTGGAGCAACGGTTACTGGTGGAGAGCGTGTTGTCGTTGAGGGCGCGGAGAATGCGTTTTATGTTCGGCCTGCGCTTGTAGAGATTGCGGAGCAGGTGGAGGTCGTCAAGCGTGAGACGTTTGCACCGATTCTGTATGTGTTGAAGTATCGCGAGCTTGAAGAGGCGATTGGGTTACAGAATGATGTTCCGCAGGGACTGTCGTCTTCGATCTTCACGTTGAACGTGCGTGAGGCGGAGCGGTTCTTGTCGGCGGCGGGATCAGATTGTGGAATCGCCAATGTGAATATCGGGACGTCGGGCGCGGAGATAGGCGGCGCGTTTGGAGGAGAGAAAGAGACGGGTGGTGGCAGAGAATCGGGCTCCGATGCGTGGAAGCAGTACATGCGTCGAGCTACGAATACAATCAACTACGGAACCGACTTGCCGCTTGCACAGGGAGTCAGTTTCGACATCGATCAGTAATTCATTGAGCAGTAATTCAATGAAGATGTTTCTGATCCATGCATCAAAATGCCGCCGCTAATTAGCGGCATTTTGTTTGTCGTTTTGTAGTCTTAGTGTGCCTAAGACTCGGTTGCTAATTACACGGATTATTTGCGCATATGTATGCAGAGACCTATGAATAATCATTCTTGTTGACTGGGCTATCGTGAGCCTGCAATGCTCCAAGATATACGGGAGCTACAAAGATGATTGCTGAATTACAGATCGAACCTACTTCCAACCTATCCATAACGCATAACTCAGTGCAGCCCGCTCTACTTATGTGCGCACCTAAGTTGTACGAAGTTAGTTATGTCATTAATCCATGGATGCAGGGGAATCTTGGAAACTCGTCGCGTAAGCGTGCGATGATGCAGTGGCAGAATCTGTATTCCGTTTTGTGCGAGCTGGCGGATGTACGGTTGGTGGAGCCGGCAGCGGGATCTCCGGATATGGTGTTCACGGCGAACGCTGGATTGGCGCGCGATGGTGTTGTGGCAATCAGCAGCTTCTATCATCCAGAACGCCAGGGCGAGGAGAAATACTTTCGACGCTGGTTTGAAGAGGCTGGCTATGAGATTGTTGACCTTCCGCGCGCGACGCCTTTCGAGGGTGAAGGCGATGCTCTATTTTCTGCTGATGGTTCGCGGTTGTGGGTGGGGTATGGGACGCGCACATTGGAGTCGAGCCACGCGGCACTGCGGGGATTGTGGGATGCCGAGGTGACTGGATTGCGACTCGTCGATCCACGGTTCTATCACCTGGATACGTGCTTTGCGCCGCTTGAGGATGGATCGCTGCTGTACTATCCGCCAGCATTCGATGGGGCTTCACTGGCGAAGATTGAGGCATTCTATCCGGCTGACAAGCGCATCGTAGTTGGTGAGAGGGATGCACTGTCCTTCGCGTGCAATGCGGTGAATATCGGAAAGATGATTGTCCTTAATCGCATCAGCGCGGAGTTGGAGTTGGAGCTTCGCAGTCGTGGATTCGATGTGATTCAGGTGGAGCTCGACGAGTTTCTGAAGGCTGGTGGCGCGGCAAAGTGCCTGGTGATGAAGTTGACGCCGGAGATGCATCCGAAGCGCGGAAAGGAGAAGAACGTGAATCTATCTGAGGCTGAATTGATCGCTATGGAAGAAGAGTATGGCGCGCACAACTATCATCCGCTGGATGTTGTGATCGAGCGTGCGCAGGGTGCATGGGTGACGGATGTGGATGGTCGACGCTATTTGGATTTTCTGGCTGCTTACTCTGCGGTGAACCAGGGGCACTGTCACCCGGCGATCCTGAAGGCAATGGTGGAGCAGGCACAGAAGGTGACGCTTACGTCGCGGGCGTTTCGGAATGATCAACTGCCGAAGCTGTTGCGGGATTTGCATGAGCTTACCGGGTACGAGATGGCGCTGCCGATGAACTCGGGTGCGGAGGCGGTGGAGACCGCGCTGAAGGCGGCGCGAAAGTGGGGCGAGACCGTCAAGGGGATTGAGCGCGATCGGGCCGAGATCATCGTCTGCTCGAACAACTTTCATGGACGGACGATCGCCGTGGTGAGCTTCTCTACGGATGCGCAGTATCGGTCGGGGTTTGGGCCGTTCCCTGCCGGCTTCAAGCACGTTCCGTTTGGGGATGCAGAGGCGCTTCGCCGCATGATTACGCCGCAGACGTGTGCGTTCCTCGTCGAGCCGATTCAGGGGGAGGCAGGAGTCATCGTTCCGCCGGATGGCTATTTGCGTGACGTGGCGAAGATCTGTCGCGAGAACAATGTGTTGCTTGTCGTGGATGAGATCCAGTCGGGACTGGGACGGACTGGGAAATTGTTTGCGTACATGCACGAAGAGATTACGCCGGATGTTGTGATTGCAGGGAAGGCGCTCTCGGGTGGATTCTATCCGGTGTCGGCGGTGATGAGTTCGGCAGCGGTGCTGGGTGTGTTTCGGCCGGGCGATCATGGGAGCACGTTTGGGGGGAATCCGCTGGCGTGTGCGGTGGCGCGGGCGGCGTTGCGGGTGATCGTGGACGAGAAGCTTGCGGAGCGGTCTGCAGAGCTGGGAGCGTATGCGCTTGACCGGTTGAAAAAGATGCGAAGCAAAAACATTGTTGAGGTGCGAGGACGCGGGTTGTGGTTGGCGATTGAGTTGAATGTTCCCGCGCGGCCGATCTGTGAGGCGCTGCGTGATCGCGGGGTGTTGTGCAAGGAGACGCATGAGACAGTGATCCGGGTTGCGCCACCGCTCATGATCAGCCGCGAGGATTTGGATTGGGGGCTTGAGCAGATTGAGACTGTGCTGGATAAAGGCTCAGAGGAGAGTTCGTTTAGAAGCGAAGCACCTGCCTTCTCTCAAGTGGCGTAGACATGACCATGCTGGTGGTAGGGCTGCCGTAGGGCAAGAGTTTTTCGATGAGGTCTTCGAGTTCCGTCATGGAAGCGAGGACGACTTTGAGCATGAAGGCGTCGTTGCCGGTGAGGTGATGACACTCTTGCACGGCGATGAGCGTGGGGAGAAACTTGAGGAAGGGCTTGTAGCGCGTTCCCTCGCAGGTGAGCCGGACGAAGGCGGTAATGGTGAAGCCGAGGGCTTGGAGATTGATGTCCGCGCGATAGCCGCGAATGATCTCGAGGCTCTCGAGGCGACGAAGGCGCTCGGCGGTGGCGGAGGGGGAGAGGCCGATGCGGCGTCCGAGTTCGGCGATAGCAAGGCGAGCGTCAGAGGCGAGTTCGCGGAGAAGCTTTCGATCGATGGAGTCGATTCCGGTGTGTAGAAGCATGTCGTGCTCCTTGAGCTGGGTGGGGTGCAATAGGATCGAGCATGAAAATAGCAGCCAGCCGTTGATTCATATCATATTCCTATGCTTCTCCGTTGAATCAATGGATCAATGCGGCTATATCCGTTGAAGTTGCCTTCCGCTCCGGATTGCAGTTCCTTAGGATTGCAACATGATCACTTTAGATGGAGTGTCGCTGAAGATCGAAGACGTTGTGGCGGTGGCTGATGGCCGCGAGCGGGTGCGGATTGCGGCAGATGCGATGGGCCGCATGCAGAGGTCGCGCGACCGTGTTGAGATTGCGATGCGGGGGACGACGCCGGTCTACGCGCTCAATACTGGGGTGGGATTGCTGGCGAACATCCGGCTTGAAGACCATGAGATTGAGGGGATGCAGGTCAACCTGATCCGATCGCATTGTTGTGGCGTGGGTGCTCCGCTGCCGGTTCGGGTGGTCCGCGGAATGATGCTGATCCGGGCAAATGTGCTGGCGAAGGGGTTGTCGGGAATCCGCGCAGTGGTGGCGGAGCGGATCTGCGATCTATTGAATTGCGGGATTACCCCGGTAGTTCCGTCGCGCGGCAGCGTGGGAGCGAGTGGAGATCTGGCGCCGCTGGCGCACATGGCGCTGGTGTTGATTGGCGAGGGGAGAGCGGAGTACCAGGGGGAGGTGATGTCTGCGGCAGTTTGTATGGAGCGTGCCGGAATTGAGCCGCTGGTGCTGATGGGTAAGGAGGGAATCTCTCTGCTGAATGGGACGCAGGCGATGTTGTCCATTGGGTGTCTGCGGTTAATGGAGTTGGAGAATCTCTTCTACGCGGCGCAAACTACCGCGGCGCTAAGTATTGAGGCGCTGCGTGGAACGGCCGCGGCGTTTGATGCGCGACTGCATGCGGCGAGACCCCATGCTGGGCAGATGTTGAGCGCGAGCCATCTGCTGAGCCTGTTGGAGGGAAGTACGATTCCGAGGACGCACGGCGAGGGTAGCCGGATACAGGATGCGTATTGTTTGCGGTGTATTCCGCAGGTGCATGGAGCGGCGTGGGACACGTTGCAGTATGCGCGGGGCGTGTTTGAGATTGAGCTGAATAGTGCGACGGATAATCCGCTGGTGTTTGAGGATGGGATTGTGTCGGGTGGAAATTTCCATGGAGCTCCGCTGGCGTTGGCGCTGGATTATCTGGCGATTGCAGTTTGTCAGCTGGCGGGGATTTCGGAGCGGCGGACGGAGCGGCTGATGAATCCGAGTTTGAATGAGGGGTTGCCCGCGTTTCTGGCATCACGGCCGGGGATTGAGTCGGGCATGATGATGGCGCAGGTGACGTCGGCCGCTTTGTTTGCGGAGATGCGTGTGCTGGCCTCGCCGGCATCGACGGGGTCGCTTCCGACGAGCGGCAACCAGGAAGATTTTGTGAGTATGGGAATGACTTCTGGGCTGAAGCTGGAGCAGGCGGTGGACCTGGCGCGGATGGTGATTGCGATTGAATTGCTGGCAGCGACAAGGGCGTTGGATCTTCGCGGCGATACCAGTACGCCGACGCTGGAACGCGCGCGGGCCAGCTTTAGAGAGCGGGTTCCGGCATGGCAGGAAGATTGTGTGTTGTCGGTGTGGATGGAAGAGGCTGCTGATTTTTTAGAAGAGGGGGGATTCTGCGCGCCGGCCATCGTGATGGAAGCACTACAGTCGTAATTCAAGCTGCAGGTCTCTACTGCGCATGACGGCAAGGTCGTCATGGTCCGGTCGAGATGACGAGCGATATAGGAGGATTGATGACCAGAGAGTATGTACCTGTACGAGCAGCGCGTGGTGGGACGAGGACGGCGAAGGGATGGATTCAGGAGGCAGCCAAGCGGATGCTGATGAATAATCTCGATCCGGAAGTTGCGGAGAAGCCGGAAGAGTTGATTGTGTATGGCGGGCGGGGGAAGGCGGCTCGGAACTGGGAGTGCTTCGATACCATCGTCGAAACACTAGACCGGTTGGAGAATGATCAGACGCTGCTGGTGCAGTCGGGTAAGGCGGTGGCGGTGTTGAATACGCATCGGCTGGCGCCGCGGGTGTTGATTGCGAATTCGAACCTGGTTCCACACTGGGCGAACTGGGAGGAGTTCGATCGGCTGGATGCGGCCGGGCTGATGATGTATGGGCAGATGACGGCGGGCTCGTGGATTTATATCGGGACGCAGGGAATTCTGCAGGGGACGTATGAGACGTTTCGCGGTGCGGCGAAGAAGCATTTTAATGACACGCTGGCGGGAACGATTACGGTGACGGCCGGGCTTGGTGGGATGGGTGGAGCGCAGCCGCTGGCGGTGAAGCTGGCGGGGGGCGTGAGTATTTGTGTGGAGATCGACGCGACTCGGATTGAGCGCAGATTGCAGACGCGGTATCTGGATAAGGCGACGCGCTCGCTGGCGGAGGCGATTGCGTGGGCGCGTGCGGCGAAGAGTGCG